>JAHZKW010000092.1 GCA_022600175.1 Campylobacterota bacterium | reverse complement strand
GGGTAACTCTAATGTAAACGTTGTTCCTTTTCCTAGTGTACTAACAAGGGTGATTTTAATACCAAGATCATCACAAAGTTTTTTAACGATATTGAGTCCAATACCTAAACCTCTGTCACGCTCTTTATAGTGACGATAAAATATTTTTGAGGGGTTTTGGATACCAATCCCATTATCTTCTATATAAATTTTATTTTTTTCAAAAGTGACTTTAATGTAAGGACCTTTTTCACTACAATATTTACAAGCATTTGAGAGGATGTTATCAATAATTCTTATAAATGCTTCACGATTTAAAGTGGTTGTGTATTGCTTCCCAATAAGTTCAAAACGGACATGTGGATAGATCTCTTGAAAGTATTTAATGCGATCTTCAAAAAGTATATAGAGTTTAATTTTCTCTGTTTGTAAAGGTCCATTGTTGATATAGGTTTCAAGGTTTTTATAAAGAGAACTGATGGTCTTTGTACTTGCTTCAATACGTGGAATACTATCATCTTGTACTTTTTTCTTCAGTAGCCTGAGATTGAGTAAGATGGCAGTGACTGGAGTATTGAGATCATGGGTGAGGTCTTTTAAGAACTCTTCAAGGAGTTCATATGCATCATTAAGTGGTTTGGTTGTAAAAAAAGCAAAAAAGGTTGAGAGACCTAGTAGGATTAATACGACTGCCGTAAACATTAAAATGACTTTTTGTCGCATCTCTGAGAGCTGTGTATTATAGTTTTCAATTGGAAAAATGACTTTTTGCAAGGTTGAGTCATTCATCCCTTTAATAGGATAGAGGCTGTAAAGTTCTTTTTCGTTGATATAGAGCTTAAAAGATTCTAAGTCAGGGTGATTTTCGATGATTTCAGATTTGATATTTGGGTTATCTGGATTGAAGTGATAGATCTTCATAGTGTAGAGAATCTGATCTTCAATATAGTGTTTTTGTTCTTCTAAATAGAAACTAAAAACAAAAATTGTAAGGACAAATAGAGAGAGGAAATAGGTCAAAAAGGCCTTTATAAAGGCCTCTTCTCTATGGCTTCTCAAGTCTGTAGCCTATTCCTCTTGCATTTTTGATACCGATACCAAGTTTATGTTTGAGTTTATTAATATGTACACGTAGTGCCATTTCAGATGGTCTTTCCATCACTTCAAAAAATTGCTCTTTAGAGACATTTTGTTCTAGGTTTCTAATTAAAAGATCAAAGATATATCTTTCAACATAAGTTAAAGGGATCTCTTTGTTGTTAACAAGTGCTCTTTTATTGAGTGGGTCATATTTGATGTTTCCATACTCTAAAAAGTCATATTGTTTTCTAATCGTTGATTTGATACGTACGAGCAACTCATCCATATCAAATGGTTTTTTGATATAGTCATCCGCACCAGTGTCAAACCCTTTTGAGAGTGACCCTAAGTCTCTAAGTGCTGTGACAAAAAACGCAGGTGTTCTGTCTCCTGAATCTCTCATCTGCTGTAAGAAGTCAAATCCATTAAGATAAGGTACGTTAACATCTAATAGATATAGATCAAAGTGCTCGTTAAATGTTCTGTCTAAGGCAGTATTGCCATCTTTTACAGGTACAACATCAAAACCTTCTTCTTGTAAAACGGCTTTCATCGTCTGTGATAAAACGGCATCATCCTCTAATAATAAAATTCTACTCATAATTCTCTTTCGTGTTAAAATTAGTGAGAAATTCTAACATTATAGTATTAGCAAAGTGTTAATCGCATTATAGCATAAAGTGTTTATTTGCTGTTTTTAGCGCTGGATTTATCATGAGTGATGTTGAGAAAACCCCGCTTTCAACGCATTTCTTGGCAATAACGGTCACAGAATTTAAAGTATTAATATTTTTTTCTTTGGAAAGTATATGTGAATACGTTGTTGACTCAATTTGGTAGTTTCGTTCATAAGATGCAGAGGTAGTTAATGCTTCATTTTCAATTTCAATAAACATCGCGTGAATAGTTTTGTCCTTAGGATCTTTGATTCCTATCTTAAATTTTTGACCATTTGGTTTTTTCCCTAATGCATAAATATCACCACCAAAATTGATCAGTGCTGATTTTATTTTATGTTTTTTTACAAGCACTACAGCACGATCTACTGCATACTCTTTGACAAAACCACCCAAATCAATTTTGGTATAAGGGTTATCAAATATGAGCTTATCTCTTTTGATATCAAAATGCTCACACCCCATAAAAGGCAGTAGTTTAGCTTTTTCATTTTCCAGTGTTATTGTCTGGGCATGGTGATGATAGAGTGATTTGATTGTTGCTACGGTGATATCGAAAATGCCTTGGGTGATAGTATAGTATTGTTTTGCCCGTTGTAGGAGTGATTTTGTTTCAACATCCACTATATTGGTTTGGCGTTGATTGAGTTTGGAGAGTAAAGAGTCACTGTTATAGTAACTATACTTTTTTTCAAGGCGTTTAGCCTCTTCTAAAATTGCTTTAGCACAATTATCAGCTTTTAATTTGCTATCTGCAAAAAGGATGACCTCACAAGGTGTGGTCATCGCTTCAAATTTATAAATATATTGCATACCAACCCTAAAATTTATATTTTGCTCCAACATTATAGTATATTGCATCAAAATAATGATCTTGGTTAATTTTATTGGCTCTTTTGATAACTGCTTTAATACGTAAGATCAATTCATCAATTTTGGTAGTGTTTGTTTTTTGCAAACACTACCGTGAAAGTTAAAATTTGTAAGAAGCGTTGAGGTAGAAATAACGTCCAGGTTCATTTAACAACATGATCTCATTGATCTCTGCACCAGTTGAGATGAGTGTAAGATCTTTATAGGTATTGGTTGTTGTATAAGTCTCATCAAGGATATTATCTACACCTACGGTGATACCGATACCATTTGAAAACTCTTTATTAACTTTGAGGTTTAACACGATATAACCGTCAAGTGCTTGTTCTCCATTGTCTGCATCATAGTCATCCCAGTCACTAACCCCAATAACATCTAGTTTTGCACCTAGTGTACTATCGTAGTCATATCCTAGACCAATGACTGCTCTTAATGGTGAAATCTCTGCTAAATCAGTATCACTTTGTCCCTCCAATGGATCATCTTTTTCACCTCTTTTGTAGGCTAATGCATAATCAAGATAGAGACTCTGCGTTGCGAGGTAAGCACCACTGATTTCAGCACCATAAATTGTTGCATCGATGTTGGTAAAAGCGTTGACTTTTTTTTGTCCATTGAGGTAGATGTAATCTTTTAACATACTATAAAATAGTTTTGTTTTGAGAGTAAAGCGCTCATAAATCTTTTCAAACCCAAAATCAACTTCATAGTTGCTTGTTTGATCTAATGTTGGTGTCCCGACATAGGTATTTCCATTCGGTGCCATAGAAGATTGGAAGTAGAGTTCTCTTGGGTCAGGTACTCTCGTAGATTTACCAATACCAGCAAAATATCTAAAGCCTTCATTGACATTGATTGTTACAAAGATATTTGCACTGATACTATCAAAATCACTATTTTGTGCACTACCGCCATTTTCGATTGAAGTATCATCATAGCGTGCACCAAAATCTAGATCAATATTGCCTAGTTTTGAGTGTGTCTTGACAAAAAGTGCTTTATTTACAGTCTCTGTATCATTAAGGCTATATTTAATAGCCCCAGGAGTACTACTACTTGCCATATATTGCATATACGAACCACTTACTGATTGATAGTATTGTCCATCCCATTTTCTTTTACTTGTATCAAGACCAAAAGTGACCATTGTATTTGAGAGATCAAAACTGTTTTTGAGCTTTACCCCTGTCATCTCTGTCGTTAAGTGGTTGGTAATATCACCATATGGCATACCAGACAGAGGGTTTGTAGCTACTGCTTTTTTGCGGTATTTGATTGACATAGGGTGATCTACTTGTGAGTTATAAATTTGAAAGTCAAGAACGTCTGAGTATTTCCCTAACGCTCTTATTTGATACTCTAAGTTATAGATGTCTGAATCATCCCAGATTGCATCCATTGGTGTAGAAGGGTAGAGAATGTTGTCATTTCTATTAGCAGTATAGCTTAGTCTTAGATCTTGATTTTCACTAATATGAGCAAATATTTTTGCCATAAGCGTGCTTTTTTCAAAGGCATCTAAGTCAGCATATTTTGGTTGATATTGTGCACCTTGACTACTTGTGCCATTGGTCATGTTGATCAACTGTTGTGCAAAGTCGTTACCATCACCATCTTCATACTGTCCGCTTTTTTCACTAGCAACTGTTACAAGGGCTTTGATATCTGCATTTCCACCATGGAGTGTTAGTGAACCTTTTTTGGAGTCAAAACTTCCTGCATTGAGATTGATCTCTCCGCCAAAACCATTTTCGGGCTCTTTTGTGTTGATCTCTACTTTACCACTAAGTGTTCCAAAGTTTTCGACATCAAATGGTCCCTCTTGAATCTCAACATTGTCTACAATATGTGTTGCGACATGAGAGGTAGGCGGATCCATACGGTTGATACATGCCCCACATACTTTGGTACCATCAATAATGACGGTGATATTGTCTCTTTTTTGTCCTCTAAGGATAATATCATTGGCGATACCACTTCTACGCACAAGTGATACACTTGGTG
Source organism: Campylobacterota bacterium (assembly GCA_022600175.1). GTDB lineage: Bacteria > Campylobacterota > Campylobacteria > Campylobacterales > QNZT01 > SZUA-1433. The sequence continues at coordinate 10,868 of JAHZKW010000092.1, read as the reverse complement.
CATTTTTTGCCAAAGCTTCTGCAAGATCTGCGGATTTTAGTTCTTCGCTACTTAAGTTTTTAACAGTTACTGTATTGATCTTCTCCTCAACAACGATCTTATCTACAGAGAGACTCTCTGCATAAGCGACAGCACTAAGTGCTAAAAATAGTGTTCTTTTTTTCATTCTTTATTGCCTCCTCTTTGATTGCGACTGTGATTATAGGAAGCAGTTGTTAATTTTTTGTTAAATTTTAATCACCCTTTTTGTACCATATAAAACTATTTTAAATTTAGAGGTAATAATGTGGAAAAAATAAGTAAGTTGTTACATGACTTAAATGAGTTAGTAATGTTTAAGCACTCTATTTTTTCACTCCCTTTTATCTTTATTGCGATGATTATTGCAGCTGATGGTTGGTTTGGGTGGCCACTTTTGGGGCTTGGTGTGTTAGCAGCAGTAAGTGCACGCAACTTTGCGATGGGTTTTAATAGATATGCAGACATTGATATTGATAAAGATAATCCAAGAACAGCCAAGAGACCTAGTGTAGATGGAAGATTAAATAAAAATACGATTTTAGGATTTACAATCTTAAATGCGCTTATTTTTGTGATTGTTGCTTATCTCATCAATCATTTAGCTTTTTGGCTCTCTTTTCCTATATTAATGATCTTGGGAGGTTACTCCCTTTTTAAACGTTTCTCATCAATGGCACATTTGGTCTTGGGACTCTCTTTAGGACTTGCCCCAATTGCAGGTGTAGTGGCAGTTTCGGGAGAAATTACACTTTGGTCTATGATGCTCTGTCTTGGAGTGATGTTTTGGGTCGCTGGGTTTGATCTTCTCTATTCTCTACAAGATATTGAGTATGATAAAGAGGTAGATCTTCACTCGATTCCTTCTGTCTATGGTTCAAAATGTACACTTTTTTTAGCCAAGATTTTCCACGCATTAACTATCCTTTTTTGGCTCTTTTTTGCTTATATTGCACAGAGTGGTATTTTCATATATATAGCAGTGATTGCATCTGCCGTTATCCTCTATTTTGAACATGTGATTGTTAACCGTGATTTTACAAAGATAGATAAAGTTTTTTTTACTCTTAATGGATATCTAGGTATAATGTTTTTGATTTTTGTAATTCTTGATAAGGTTATTTAAACAATGGATATTAGATTTGTACCCACCGTTTTAGAGATACATCTAAGCCCTCTAACTGGGGAATCTGATACATTGTACCAAAAAGAGTATCGCATACTTTCTGATTTTGAAGAGGATGCTGTAGGGCAGTGGCTCAAGCTTGCTAAAGCGAGAGGAGAGACTAAAGATAGTGATGAAGTTCTGATGACACTACTGGTAGAACTACATAAAAAAGTTGATCAACTTACTGCACTTGTTAAAAATGAAGAGAGAACACTACTTCCACTAGAGATCAACGAAAATATCGCTGAGATTGGCTTTGAACATATCAAACTTGAAAATAGAGTTTTAGAGGTGGGTAAAGAGTACTATTGTCGTATCGATATGCCTGTATTTCCAAAACGTGAAATGCCAATGTTTGTGAAAGCCATTGATCAAAATATTGCACAGATTACTCTCATTCATGATAAAGATGAAAAAGATTGGAATGCTTATGTGACTGCAAGAGAGCGTATTATGATACGTGAGATGAGAGCACAACAGTGATACTTGAACTGCTTGTTTACATCATATTTGCAGTTGTACTGATGTTACTTATTATCTACTTTTACTATAGAGATAGAGGTGTTATTAAGCAGTTTGAACTTTATGAGTTAGCGATCACAGATCTCAATGAGCGTATGCAAGATATTGAAAAACAAAGCAGTGGAACGGCCAATGCTTCTATTGATAATATTGAGAAATTTAGCCAAGAACTCGGTAAGATCGAATCACAACTCAATGATAAATTGAATGAACTGAGTGATCCTCTACTCAAAACCATACGTGCGGTTAAAGATGTTGAAGTACAGATTGCACGTATTGATGCAAGTATTAATGATCGTATCAATAAGCTTGAAGAAAATGCAAAACTAAGTAACATGTCAAACAATGCAAAGCTGATCAATGAAAAAGCGATAGTAGATCTTTATAAGGCTGGTTATAGTGCTGAAGAGATTGCTAAAAGAGAGCGTACACCTATTGGTGAAGTAGAACTCATTTTAAGGATTGCAAATCTTCGATAATATTGACCCCTCATGGAGACCTCTCATAGAAGAGGCATTACAGTCACTAGATCCTGAATACCTTCAATTTTTAGAGTCTGATAAGACATTTTTCCCCGATAAAGAGAATTTTTTGAATGCCTTTAAAACACTCTCTTTACAAGATACACAATATATCCTTTTTGGTCAAGATCCTTATCCTCGAAAAGAGAGTGCTACAGGTTATGCTTTTATAGATGGCAAAGTAGGGACTATTTTTAACCAAAATGGTCTCTCCAAAGAGGTCAATCGAGCAACCAGTTTACGAAATTTTATGAAGATGGCACTCTTCTGTGAAGGGGTGTTACAGGGAGATTTCTCCAAAGAAGCAGTGGCTAAAGTAGATACTAGTGGATATATTCAAACTATTAATCAGTTAAGAGAAAATTTTGAAAAAAATGGGGTACTTCTACTCAATACTGCATTAGTTTTTACAACGAAAGAAGAGAGTAAAAAGCATCTTAAAGCATGGCAAGGGTTTGTTGATAGATTGTTACAATTACTACAATCACATGATATTGTTTTGATACTGTTTGGGAGTGCTGCTAAAGATATTAAGAAGTATAAAAGTGCGGATACTTTTGAAAAATATCTATTGCCGCACCCTTACAATATTGGTTTTATTACAGAGTCTAAAGCACATCAGCTTTTTAAGCCGATGCGCTTGCTCTCTCTTTGAGCTTCTCTTCTACCATCTCATCCATCACTTCAAATAGTGCGACGCTATTCTCTTCCATTTTTGTAAAGTTTTCGATTAAAACATCCATAGTATCATCATTGAGTCCATTTTCTAATACTTCTTGAATATTTTTTTCTGCATATGCATGTACCAGTTTATGTGGTGCGTCAATCTCTTTGAATTGTCTTAAATCTCCATAAAGCTGTTTACCTTCATTTTCATACCATTGACCCAATCTACAACTTGAGTGATCAGTTTCTATTGGTTCAGGAACATCATTGAGTACATTTCTATAAGCATTTGATTTAAACGAGATATGATCAGCCTTGATTAAAGATGCATAGTTTGAGAGTTCAAGTGCATAAGAGAGTTGTGCTGTTTTTTGTGCCATGACATTAAACTCATCTAAGGCAGTTTGGAATTCGGTGACAGTATCACCAGATTCAACAGTAATCACATTGATCTCTTCTGAATTTGATTGAATTTGGTTTGTCTCTTGTTGCAAAGTTTGTATCGTGATAGAAATTTCTGAGGTTGCTTTTTGGGTACGTTCAGCTAGTTTTCGTACTTCATCAGCAACAACAGCAAATCCTCGCCCATGTTCACCTGCACGTGCTGCTTCAATAGCGGCGTTAAGTGCAAGTAGATTGGTCTGTTCTGCAATATCTTTGATAAGATTGACCACCGATGTGATTTCATTTGCACGTTCATTTAGTGAGTTAATTGCAACAGTGACATTTGAGATAAGATCTGTGAGGTTGTTGATCTTTTGACTTAATTTTGCTGTTTTTTCTAAACTATCATTTGATTTTTTAGCAGTTTTGTTTGCAATATTACTAATATCTTTCATATGTGTCGTGGTATCATAGGCACCATTTCGCATTGTGTTAATTCCATACTGAATACCGCCACCAATAGAAGCAAATTTTTCTCTGAGGTCACTTTTTATTTTGCCTTTATTGGCTTCATTAATACCATAAACGCCCTTTGCTACTTGTGCACAGTTAGTTCTAAAGCCACCTTTTAAACCTGAACAGTAAAGGTTTCTATGTGTATTACCTAAAGATGCCTGCTCAATAGAAGTGGCAGACTCTCTCATGAGTGCTTCCATCTGATCAAGCATATTATTAATATTCCATGCAGTTTTTGCCAAAGGGTCATCTGTAGGAATATGGGTAACTCTTGATTCTAACCGACCTTGTGAAGCATCAAAAGTGACTTGTTCAATCTGTGCAATAAGTGTTGATCTTTTTTTAGTCTTGGATGTTTGCAATAAGCTCATCATAGCTAACCTCTTCTTTTTCTAATTGTTTTGTAAGATAATTCATTGAAGCATTCATGCCTTCACTCTTCTCTACTCTTAACATCTCTTCATAAAGTGGCTTTATAATCTCAAGTGCTTTTGGATTTGGTTTTCTTCTAACAGAGTAGTGCCCAATAATCTTTCCAGTAATATCATAAGATGGTGTAACATTCGCAAAGACCCAGTAAAAAGAACCATCAGCAGAGAGATTTTTAACATAAGCAAAGACCTCTTTACCGCTATCAATTCTTTCCCACAAAAGTTTAAAGACTGCTTTTGGCATATCAGGATGTCTGATAATACTGTGCGGTTTGCCCAAAAGCTCATTTTCTGGCAAGACTGACATTTCCATAAAAATTTGGTTGCAATAAGTAATTTTTCCTGTTGTATCAGTTTTAGAGATGATAAAATCTTCATCTTTCATAATGCGTTCAGTAAGGTTAGGTCGTGGTGCGCTCACCTTAATCTCCTCCAATCATAAGTTTATTTGCTATAATATCGGATAAAAAATATTCTATTTTAGGGGTGGGTGTATAAATGTTGATAGATGGACATGGCAGAAGTGTAAATTACCTGAGGGTCTCAGTAACAGAGAGGTGTAACTTCAGGTGTCAATACTGTATGCCAGACAAACCTTTTTCTTGGACTCCTAGAGAAAACTTACTCTCTTTTGAAGAGCTTTTTTTGTTTATTAAAGCAGCTATTGATGAGGGGATTACCAAGATTAGGATCACTGGTGGAGAGCCGCTACTACGTGCAGATTTAGACTCTTTTATCAAAATGATTCATGATTATCATCCTGATATTGATCTTGCGCTTACTTCAAATGGTTATCTTTTACCTGCTGTAGCACAAAAACTTAAAGATGCGGGATTAAGTCGTATCAATATATCGTTGGATTCATTAGACCCTGTGACTGCACATAAAGTTGCACAAAAAGATGTCTTAAAAGATGTGTTAGAAGGGATTGAAAAAGCACTTGAGGTGGGATTAAAAGTAAAGATCAATATGGTCCCTTTAAAAGGGATCAATGATCATGAGATTGTTTCTATTTTAGATTTTTGTAAAGCGCGAAATATTGAAGTACGATTTATAGAGTATATGGAAAATACTTTAGCGAAAGATGCATTAGAAGGGCTTTTGGGTAAAGAGATTTTAGAGCGTGTTAAAGAGAAGTATGTGATTAAAAAAGTAGGACGAGAGGGGAGTAGCCCCTCATTCTCTTATCTGTTAGAGGATGGTTATAAGTTTGGGTTGATTGACCCACATAAACATGATTTTTGTGAAACGTGTAATCGTATTAGATTGACTGCGGAAGGTCACCTTATCCCGTGTCTCTACTTTGATGAGGCGATGAGTATCAAAGATGCTGTACAAAACAATGATATTCCAAAAGCAGTAGAGATACTCAAGAGTGTGCTACGTGACAAACCTAAAGAGAATCGTTGGGATGATGAAGATAGCGAAACTTCAAATCGTGCATTTTATGAGACAGGTGGGTGATGTTACCCCTTGTTGAATCTTTTTACTCTTTCCAAGGAGAGGGGAAGTTTGCGGGCACACCCTCAGTTTTTATCAGACTAGGTGGATGTAACCTTGGATGTCAAGGGTTTGGTGTGACATTAACTTCACCGACAGATCAAACAATGTTGGTTGGTTGTGACTCAATAAAAGCGGTTAATACAGAACATTTTAGCCATACATGGCAAAAAGTAGATGATTTAAAGTCTGTTATTTCGCCTCATTTAAAAGATCTTGAATTTAAACCTGATATTGTATTTACAGGTGGAGAGCCACTACTGCACTATCAAAATCCAATACTTTTGAATGCGCTTCACTATTATGATAATTTAGGACATCAAATCACATTTGAGACCAATGCTACAATTGAGATTGATTTTGAAAAATACCCTATTTATAAAAAGGTTATTTTTGCGATGAGTGTAAAGCTTGAAAATAGTGGAGAAGCCAAAAAAAAACGTATTAATGAGAATGCGATTAGTGCTATTTCAAAAAATACTATAGACTCTTTTTTTAAATTTGTATTAAGCCAAGAAGATATAGATACGACGGAAATTTTAGAGATCACAAATAGTGAGAAATCTTTGCCAATTTATTGTATGCCAATGGGGAGTACCGCAAGCGAGCTTGCTCAAAATGACAAGGCTGTAGCTCAGTTTTGTATTCAAAATGGTTATAATTATGTGGATCGAATGCATATTCGACTTTGGGATAATGAGGAGGGGCGATGATTATTAGAAAGCTTTTTAAATTTGAAAATGCACATGTGGTACGAGGTTGTACGAGTGAGCGATGCAAATATAGTATTCATGGACACTCTTATAAGGTTGAACTTTTGCTTGAGTCAAATTATCTCGACTATGGACAGATGGTGTATGATTTTGGATTGACTAAACAGATGATGAAAGAGTTGATTGATGCTTTTGATCATGCTACCGCTATTTGGAATCAAGATGATAAATCTTATATCGATGCTATAAAAACCCATAGTCTTAGATGGGTAAGTTTACCCGTCTCTCCTTCTGCTGAACAGTTTAGTCGTGTGATATTTGTGATCATTGATAAGTTGCTACAACAGACAAAAATGGTTAATGGTGAAAAAGAGGTAAAAATACATAGTGTGATTGTTCATGAGACAGATACAGGATATGCACAGGGGTTTCGAGAGGATGCGTATAGTCCATTGATGGGTGAGATTAATCTTAAAGAGATTGACTTTTCTTCTCAAGTGAAAAAAGAGTGGAGTGATCCGCTTATGTGGGATAAACTTTTGTCAAATGAAACATTTGTCAATCCAACACCAAATTAAAAAGGTTAAAACAATTTTCAACTTAATTTAATTATTAATCTGTAAAATAAAGGGTCATACAAATTTAAAGGAGTAAGAGCGATGAAAAAAACATTTATTTATTCATTGGTATTGGCTGCATTTTTAGTAGGATGTGGTGATAAAGAAGGAAAGAGTATTGCAGACTCTGTAAAAGAGACAGCAACAAGTGTTGCTGAAAAAACAACTGATGTAGCAAAAGATGCAGCAGCAGGTGCTGTTGAAACTGTGAAAGATGGCGGTGATGCTGTTGTGGCTGCTAAAGATGCAGTTGCTGAAACAGCTGCTGGTGCGGTAGAAGCGACTAAAGAAGCTGCAGGTGCAGTGGTTGATGGTGCAAAAGATGCTGCAACAAGTGCTGTTGATACTGTAAAAGATGCAGGAAGTGCAGTTGCTGAGACAGCAGGTGATGCAGTAGAAGCGACTAAAGAGGGTGCTGGTGCTGTAGTTGATGGTGCAAAAGATGCAGCAACAAGTGCAGTAGATACAACTAAAGAAGTAGCTGCAGGTGCAGCGGCGGCAGCTACTGGTGCGGTTGCAGCAGCAGCTGATAAAGCTGGAGATGTTAAAGATGCTGCAGTTGAAAAAGTAAGTGCAGCAGTTGCATCAACTGGTGATGCAGTAGCAGGTAAAGCAGCTTATGGTAAATGTATTGCGTGTCATGGTGCAAATGCTGAGAAAAAAGCATTAGGTGCTAGTCAAATAATCACTGGATGGGATGCTGCAAAAACTGAAGCATCATTGAAAGGTTATAAAGATGGATCTTACGGTGGCGCTATGAAAGGTGTTATGAAAGGTCAAGTTGCATCAATGAGTGATGCTGATATTGCAAATGTTTCTGCATATATCGCAACTTTAAAATAATCTCACACTATAGGTAAGTTTTAAAAACTTACCTATAGATCAATCTTCTTTAAGATCTAAAATCAATAAAATCTTCTCTTTGAAAGTCCCATTTGATAGGTAAAAACTTTACGCTATCTCCTTGTGTAAACTTTTCACTGTTTTCACCTAGTACAAGATATCCATTGCAATGGTTAAGAACATTTACCATACCTGGTGCAAATTGCTTAGCAATAGAAAATGTTGAACCGTCAAATTCTCCAGGAATAATCGTATCAATTTTTCTATTTTTGATAAAATCTGAAGCAATATTTGTTTCAATGTATTGGTGATGAAAAGCTTTTTTACCTGACATTTTTGCAATCATGACTTTTCCAAAAAGTTCAAAATTTAGAGCACTAGCTAAAGGGTTCCCTGGCAAGTTTAAAATGAGTGTATTATCGATCATACCAAAGGTAGTAGGTTTTCCTGGTTTAATTTTAATTTTATCAAAGAACATCTCCATCCCAAGATCACTAAAAGCTTCTTTAGTAAAGTCTGCTTCCCCTACACTCACACCACCACTAGTAACAATAAGATCAGCATCAAGGGATGCTTTGATCAGTGATTTAAGTGCATCAAGGTTGTCATCAGATTTTCCGATAAAGGTTGTTTCACAACCTAGCTCTTTTGCACGAGCAATGAGATAAGGTGTATTAGAGTTATAGATTTGTGAACTATTGAGTTTTTCAAAATGTAATTTTAATTCACTCCCCGATGCAAAGATAGCTATTTTAGGTTTTTTATAGACTTCTATATGTGTAACCCCTTGGCTCGCAAGTAATCCAATATGTGAAGCGTCGATTGGTGTGCCTTTATCAACTATATTTTCACCTACATTGATATCTTCACCGCTATAACGGATGTTTGCCCCCACTTGGACTGCTTTTTCAATCTTAATTGTATTTTCATTTGTGCTAGTGTTTTCTTGCGGGATGACGGTATCAACACTTTGAGGAACTTTGGCTCCCGTCATGATAGAAACACACTCCCCCTCTTGTAGTGAAAACTCTTTATCATCACCAGCGAGTAATTTTCCTATCAGTTGATAGGTCTCACTGCTGCCTTTTAACCCATATCCATCCATCGCTGAGTTATTGAAAGGAGGGAGGGCTAGTGTAGCCTTCAGTGTTGTAGCTGCAACACGTTTAAGTGATTCTTCTATAGGGATAATTTCACTCTGTTTAATCTGTGTAAGACTTTGGATAATTTCTAAAGCTTTGATAATGGAAACACTCAAAATAGACCTTTTTACCTGCATTATACCAAATAGTTTAGTAAGTTATGAAGTGAGAGATAAATCTAAAATGGATAGTTTGAAATAATTATTTCAAACTATCTAATAAGTTTTGTACCTCTTTGGAATTTGTATGTTTTAAATAGATGGAGAGTGCTTTTTTTGCAACTTTGGTTTTACCTTGAGTCACTTTAGATTTTGCATAAATGATCCATGGTAAGCTTTGTCTAGGGTCTTGCTTACTTGCTTTGACTGACCAAGTGATTGCTTGTGCATAATCTTTTTCATCAAAGTAAAATTGTGCAATATTGATTGCTGATTGGTAGGTGTTTTTCTCTTTATGTTCGGTGAGTAGTTTGTAAAGGCTTTTTCGTTCATTGACTTGAAGTTTAAATGAATTTTGTTTCTCTGCTTGTTTGGTTGAGCGTTGATAGACTTGATCTGGCGCTTTTTCAACCTGTGGTGTATCTACTTTAACACGTTCAAGTGGTGCTTCTTTGATTACTTTGACCTCTTTTACCGAAGGAGGGGTGACAACGGGAGTCATTGTGATATTTGATTCTGGGACTGTTTTTTTGAAGCTATTTATAATAAAGTTATTTTTTGAAATAAGCCAAAATCCAACTACTAAAATGATTGCAAATGCAAAAAGTGATAAAAAGATTTTGTTTCTTTTTTGCCCTTTATAACGTTCATATTTTTTAACAAGTTGTGGAAAGTCATTATTTAACATCAATAAGTCCTATATCAATTGCTGCCATTGTTACTGTTCTTTCATTGACACTTAAATATTTTTGGTTTAGTTTTTTACTATCTGCAATATGCATGATTTCAAATAAGATTTTGAGAAGTTTTTTAGTGGTTCTGAAGTTTCGTTTTGCATAGTTGTTAATCATTTTGATCTGTTTTTTATGAAATTGTGATGCTAAGTCTGAAAGATTGTTTGAGATAAGTCTATCTTCAATATATCGTGCAACTTCATGGTCTTGTAGTGCTTCGACCTCTATGACTTTGATGGTGCGGGATTTAAAATGGTCTTTTTGGAGGATAAAGTGTCCCTCTTTTTTATGCATTGCTAAAACAAATTGGAATATTTTTTGATCACTGAGTATTCTGATAAGTTCAATTTGCTCTTCAGTCAGTAGTTGTGCCTCATCTATAAAAACTGTATATTCAAGATCGCTAAAGTTTTTTCGAAGTTGTGAGATTAGTTTTTCAGTTGTATATTCATTTCGTTCAATATTTTTACCAGCCATACTAAGGAGTATCTCTAAAAACTCTTTATCATCAAAATAAGGGTGTGTAAAGTACTTAGCTACTTTAACATTATGTACTTTTTGACTGACGAAGTTGAGTAAAAAACTCTTACCACTTCCAGGATTTCCTAGTACAAAAATTAAAGGTACATCTTTCTCTGACATGGCTTCAACCAAGCTTTTTTTAGCATATTCAAATGTTAAACTATTTAAATAACCATCTAAGTCAAAATCATCTTTAAATAGATGTTTTGCGGTTTCGTATTGATTCATGCTTCCTCTTTTTGATTTTACTCACCTATATTTCTAAAAGTTGGTTTAGTTGTGTTATCTTAAACAAGTTTAGGCACACTAACTATAATCAATTCACTCTTAGTATTGACTTTGTTTACTTTTTTAAAGTTATAGCTAAAAAGTAGTTATATAATAAGCGAAGGATCATTTTGTTAGATCTATTT
>JAHZKW010000091.1 GCA_022600175.1 Campylobacterota bacterium | reverse complement strand
TTTTGTTATATACCTAGCATACTATAGATATTTTTTGTATAATTTTCATAACCATCTGTCACTGAACTCTCAACCTCTCCACCTTTCCATAAACGACTCGACACCCCTACACTATTGTTCAATATTTGAGTACCACTATATTTGGAGAGTTCACTCCGTACGAAAAGATCCGTGTAACTTTTAAGTGCATATCTAAGCTCTAATTGAGATCTTGTGGGATAAGCAATCGTAGGATCATCTAATGCATGTTCATATGTTATACGGGCTTTGAGCTTGTTGTCTAAAAAGACTTTTTGTGCATTAGCGATGAGTTGACTATTTTTAGCCCCTTTGTCATTGCTATGGCGATATCCTACACCTGTTTTAACAAATCCATTATGAAGCTCTACCATCACTTCACCAACATCAGTCTTGGTATCTTGTAAAAGATCTTTATCACTATAAGCACTAAAAAGAACAGCCACATTTTTAAAATAGTCTAACCGACCATCAATACCCATCTTTTGGCTATGTCTAAGCACCTTACTTTGTTGATCTAAACCAAATGCATCATTTTGATTTCTAAAATAGGCTGTTGTTTTGAGCAATTTACCTTGAAAAAAAGCTTCAATAAGATAAGCATCCCCTTTGATCGCTTGATTATTGATCATGTGATCTGTTTGAGCATACTCTGCTTTCATACTAAATTGGTTATTAAAACGTATTTTAGTATCTAAACCTTGTAAACTTTTACTATTTTTTCCAAGATCCTCTTTGATATAAGTTGTCCCAACTTCTAGACCTTTCTTCTCAAACTTTGCCGCTAACCGTCCACCATATAAAAAGTTACTATTCCCCTCTGACTCCATCTCGTAATCAACCACAATATAGCGTGGGTTACCACTTTCATCAGTAGTAAAAAGAGGCTCTTTAAAGTAGAGTGTTCCTGCACCATAATCGATACTATAATCCACAAAACGATTTAAACGTTTGCTCGATATAATCTTCTCTTCTCGGTATCTATCTCTTATTTCAATCACAACTTTCTCACTCTGTGTGATAATATCTTTATGGCGTAGACGATAAACACCACTAGTACCATCTGCTCGGATTTCATCTTTGATAAAAAGCTGTTTGCTGCTACTTGCAAATGCCTTGTAGCTCAACATCTCTCCATTATATTCTGACTTGACACCATTTAATACACGTCGATATCGTGAGAGTTCATTAACCTCTAACCCTGTATCAAAATCTCCGAAAAGTGCATAAAACTCCTCTTTTTCAATTTTAAGATAGAGCTTCTCTTGACTTTGTGCCTCATAGTCTTGTGTCGATCCATCTTGGTAGATCATGTAATACTGATTAGGGTCTACTTGATCAAGTAGTGGTGTATCTTTAGCTTTAGCACTATCATATGCCATCGTTACCAATACATCCCCTTTGATACGCCCTTTAGCAAACAGAGACACTTTACCTTTCTCATAACGCTCATATTTGCTTTTCGTACTTTCAATATTTTTTTTAATCTTCTTATACCCAACACTCCCTTCAGCAAAACCGACAATAATCCAATCTCTATTTTTAGGTTTAATCCAAGTACGCAGTATGGTATCTCGATTGTTAAAATTAAAATGAAGGACTGCTTCACCTGATTTTGTCGTAGGGGCAAGTGTAATATAAGCAATACCATCACCATAAACTACATAATAGTTATTTTTCGCATTATTAGAGAGTGGATTGGCCTTTAAATCTTTTAAGCTACTTTGTAAAATATAAGGGACTTCAACATTGACAACACCCCTTGAGTCTTGTGCCACAGGATAGCCTTGTTTATCATACAATTTCACAGCTATGACCACTGGACGCTTACCATCAGCAATCAAATAAGACTCTTTTTCTAAAACCTCTGCCCTCACAGCAGAAGAGGAAAAATGAACATTATGTGTAATATGTTCTACAAGTTTCCCCTGTTTGGAAAAGAGTTTTGCTTCAAGGGTGTTATCCCCACGTTTAAGATCAAGACCACGATAAGTTGCAATTTGCATATTTGCTTTACGTGCACTAATCGTTTTATCAAAATTAAGAGGATTGGTCTCTTTACCATTGACAAAGAGTTTAAGGTTTTCCCCCTTTTTATAGAGCATTGCCACTTTCACAGAAGGGGTTGAAGGATTAAAATCTTTAGGTGGCCATAAGAACTTCTGTTTATTGCCATTTTTTCGAAGATCGCTACTACTATAAAGAGGCATCTTCTCTGTTTTTTTTGCACGTTTTACAAATGTTTTTATGCTCGGGTTTTGACTGCTGTTCTTAGGAGATTTATCTTTAGTAGGTTCTAAGTTATAGGTTACTCTCTTCACCCCACCAAAAGAGAGATCCACAAATTGTGTTTTTTCACCTTTCACCTTATATCTAGGATCAATACTCTCATCATCAAGCTGAATAACATGAAGTGATTGGCTCAATCCTTCAAGGTGAAACTTTCCATTGGAATCAGTTAAAACATATGTCCCATTATCTGTATAAATTCTAATGTTTTGAAGTGGTATCTCTTTATCAGCTTTAATCTGACCAAAGATAAAACCACTATTAGCTAAATGCTCTTTCTGATATGCAAGAGTCTGCTTTGTCAGATTTGAGATCAATCTCTCTTCTTGTAAGCACCAAGCATTAATCTCAAATGACTTTGCAATCTGCCCTACAGTAGCGACATAACTAAACTTCACCAACTCTTTGCCAACATTTGCAACCTTAACCTTTAAAATGTTTTCATCAAAAAGTGCCGAGTCCAGTGTTGCAACACCATCTTGTACTTTAAAAGAACTCTCTTTATACTTCAGTCCAAAAGGAAGTTTAACCAATGCTTCAAATGCATTCACTTCAGTCGTATTTACATTACCAATCTCAACTTCAAACTTCACAAGGTCCCCTAAAGAGACACTATTTTTGATACTCTTATGTGCAATCCATACCTTTTTCTGATTTTTAGACTCTAAGGCAGAGAGTGTAGAGATAGAGGGGGTAATTGTTAATGACTTTTGTAGTCTTACATGAGAGATACCTCTACTTTTATACGATGATGTTATGGGCTTTGCTGTGATCTTTGCATGGTCATAAGCGTAGATCAATCCATCACATAACGTTGCTTTAGAAGCATCCGTAGTGGGATTGATATATCCTACAAATATGCTACTATCCAGTTCTGACTCAAAAAGCTCAATCACCTCATGATCCTCTCGACCATTATCAATTGAGACTTTAACACTCTCACGTACACTAGGAGATCTATTGGCTCGGGCATCTTTTAAAACAAGAATAATTGGATCATATTTTGAAAAAACTTCAGTTGCTAAAAGTGCTAACTTAGCAGTGGGTTTAAGCGCTTCCCCTGTAGAGAGTTTCAAAGGAAGCATTGGATTAAAAGTACCTACACCACGACCATCTGTACTATACGTAGTATGACTGATATTTAAATAGGTATCACCTACGACAGAGTATCTAAAAAACTCTAACTGATAATCTACAGTATGTTCTGCTTTAATATAGTTAGCTTCATTAGAGAGTGCAATCTGCCATTTATTATCCATCTTATAGCTAACCTGTGCTGTATTAGGGATCACTTCCCCTATGGGACAGGCAAAAAGCGTCCATGTCATCAAAAAGAGTACAAAGATAGATCGGTGTAAAACTACCATCATCGCTGTTTTACGTTAAACTCTATCGTATGTGTTTGTGGAAAGATAACCTTATCCAACTCTACGATGATCATATTGGCATGAGAGTCAAACTGACCTACATCTTTATCACAAGCATCACTTAACATCACCCCATCAAGTTTAAGACTTTTTTTCACATAATCGGTATGATCAGGAATCGCGTCAGTAATTTTAATACCCTCAACTGTTTTTCCATAAGGGAGTGCAAAAACGATTTTATAGGTGATGATTGAACCTTCAACAGGTTCATTGGTGCCATATTTATTGGCCACTGTAAGTGTTTTTGTTAGTGTAGGTTTATCACCATTATTGATGATAAAAACACCTTCTGTAGCACTAACACCACCATTTAAACCATCAATTGCATCAAGTCCTTTAACCCCTTTTTTAGGATGTACAGTACCTTTGACTCCTGACCCTCCACGCATTGAGGCTGCTTTACATGTGAGCTTAGCAAGCGTTTGTCTATTTGATCTGTTTTGAGGAATATCTGAAGTGATGAAAATAATTTTACTCTGATCTGAATCCAACACAAGCTTCTTGAGGATTTTATCCTCCTGATCAAATTGTGCATTATCATTGGTATCAAAAAATATCTTTTTATTATTTACAGAGACTTCCGAATCTGCACTATGATTGACATAGACTTGAAAGTTATCTTTACCATTACCTGTATTGGTAAGTTTAAATCCCATCAATACATCTTTTTCACCATTTTTCACACTGATATACTGATCATCTAACCAATGTAAGTTTAAATCAATCAACTGCTCTACAACATCTTTAGTTTTATTACTTTTAATTTCAAACTTTTTAGTTTCAACTTCAAAACTAAGCATTGCCTGATTGACAATCACAGTACCTGCTTTTACACCTAAAGCATCAAGAGAGAGTGTCATAAAGAGAGATAGAAAAAGAGCAATAGTTAGTTTTTTCACAAAGCACCTACGTAGTAGAGATAGAGAGATAAAAAGATTGAAACATCCCTAAAGGTTATTTCAATCTCGCTTTAAAGCTTACGAAAGTTGAACTCTCAGCAGAGAGACTAGAAGCAATGATCCATCTGATATTAGTGTACTCTGATGCTTTTGCAGCTCTCTCAAGTGCACCATCTTGTACTTTTAAGTTTTCAGGTATATCAAATGTCTCACCATTATCAACAGAGTAGATAATCTTACAATCAGATTCACATGAAGCACTATTTTCAACATACTCTGTATTTTCAGGAACCACGTTATTTAAAACTAAATTTCGTGCTGGTTTACTATCTTGGTTATTGATACTATTTTTATACATCACAATATCACCAGGTAGTACTTTACCAGTCTCCACATATTTTGTCACTTTTTCACCTGCAGTATTTACTTCATGTACTTCTTTATAAGAAGATGAAGTCAAAGTTACAGAAGCCTTCTTTGCATAAAGTGTTGTAGCAATCGCTGCTATACCAAGAACCAGTACAAAATTAAATTTTTTCATGATTTTTCCTTATAAAATTTATATATTCTATAATCGACATTCATCAAATATTATTTAGAAATTTTCAAAAAAAATAAAATTATTTTTTTCTTTATAAGAATTAAATTTACTTTTAAATGGTTTTTTAGGGAAGTTTAAATTTAAAAAGAAAAGTATATCTACACTAAGTAGATATACTTTTTATATTTGGTAGATTATTTTAACGTCACGTTAAAGTAAGCATTTCTAGTCTGACCAGCGTCTACACCACCATCAAGTATAATCTCTACAACACCCGTTGCATTGTCAACAGTTCCTGTATTTGTCTCCCCTGCTGCAGCAACTGCACAGTCAAACACATCCCCATCAACAATTTTCACATCATTACTCTGTAAAAGAGATACATCATACATACTCTCGTCAAGATCATCTGTAATGTTTGCAATCGCAACTGCAGCACCACCATTGTTTGTTACTGTAAAACAGTATCTAATCACAGCACCTGGAATTCTTTTTGGATTTGCTCCACCTAATGGATCAGACATAACCACTGATTGTTTAGCAATAGTCATATCAGCAATAATAATTTTAAACGCATCTGCACTTAAATAGATACCATCTCTCGCACCATCTCCTGCAACACTACTTGCATCTTCAGCAAACACAATCTCAACAGTTAATGGATTATCTGCTTGATCACTATCATCGTTTTCAATCACTGAACCCTCTGTTGCTGGCGCACCACCTTGAGCAACTTGTGCTTTTAGGTCATAGATAGCAACGTCATTGTTCTCTTGTTCTTCTGGCATATCTGCAACGATATAAACCACTGCTTCTGCATCTGGTGCTAACTCATCAATATAAGTTGCTGTATCAGTGACAGGATCATAAACACCATCACCATTATCGAGAACAACTGTTACATTCGTTGCATCAAAGTTATCATTGAGTGTTTCACTCCCTAAAGTAATAGTCGTTGTTGTTTTAACAGCTGATAAAGCAAAATCTTGAACTGTATTACCTTCATTTTTGACTTTAAACTTCAATGCAGTTCCAATATCACCAGATTTTGTCTGCACCGCAGCTTCATCCAGTGTCACAACGGTCATATCAACCATGTTATCCACCACAAATGAGTCTGTGTTTGATGTTAACGTTTCCGCTGTCTCTGCACTATCACCAAATGAGAGTGTTGCCGAGTTCGTCACTGTAGTTCCAGATAGTGTACCAGCTGCATACAAACCGCTAAACATACCTCCAACCAACATTGTGGCTAGAACTTTTTTGATTTTAATCATAACCTGCTCCTATAATATAATTTTTTTCCAAACTGTCATCTCTAGTTTAAAGTCCTATTTCTGACCCTTGTACAAAAACTAAATCGACGATATAATTAATTTTTTAAACTAGGTTATAAGTAAAATATATAAGTAAAATATTTATATACTTAAATAACTGGAATAATTAAAAAGTATATACTTTTTACTTTGTACATACTTTTAAGCTTGACGTTATGCATCAAACAGAGTATAATTTAATTATATTAAATA
>JAHZKW010000090.1 GCA_022600175.1 Campylobacterota bacterium | reverse complement strand
TTTCAAGAAGAATTAAAACAGGAGATAGAAGCTAGAAGTTTCTTTTTAGATTAATGGCAGTAGTAAACCAATATAAATTTGTAGGAGTAGATAATAGTACAACAGGTAGTGCACTTACACCTTTTGGTTCAGGTGTTCCTGCAGTCAATGAAACAATAGTTATTAAATCAATATTAGTTACATCAGCTGGTACACCAACAGTGACTGTTACAAACAATAGTATTACAGCTATTAAATCAACACAATTAACAGCTAATACTACAACAGAATTATTAACCCAACCGTTAATAGTAGAAGGTGGTAAAACCTTTACAGTACAAGCAAGCACATCAGACTCGTTTGATGTAGCTATTAGCTATCTAAACATTAAGAAAGAGGTAACAACGTAATGGAAATATTAGAGGCAAAAGTTTTGACTTTGATACCACAGCCACAACCACAAAACCTACATGGAAAGCAGCCACACCAAATGTAGAGACAAAACCAGTTGTTAAAGCAGAAGCAAAGGTCCTACCAGTTGCCGAGAACAGTGCTTCGGAATCAGAAGAAGACCAAATCGTAAATACTTTAAAAGGTGGATCGATTACCACTATATTGGCACTCTTTTTTGGATTTGGACTACTCTTAGCACTCACACCTTGCATCTTCCCAATGATTCCTATACTCTCCTCTATCATCGTCTCACAATCAGGAGATGGTAAAGAGCAGATGAGTGCAGGAAGAGGACTTTTCCTCTCGCTTATCTATGTACTTGCGATGTCCGTTGCGTATACACTAGCAGGCGTCTTAGCAGGTGTATTTGGCGCAAACATCCAAACTGCGATGCAAAACCCTTGGGTCATTTCAGTCTTTGCATTTGTTTTTGTTGCTTTAGCACTCTCCATGTTTGGATATTATGAGATTCAATTACCAGCAAAACTACAAAGTAAGATCAACAAAACCTCTGACAACGCTAAAGGTAGTGGTGGATTGATCGGTGTTGCTATAATGGGATTTTTATCAGCACTGATCGTCGGACCTTGTGTCGCCCCTGCCCTTGCAGGTGCACTAGTCTATATCGGACAAACAGGTGATGCACTCCTTGGCGGTGCTGCACTCTTTGCGATGAGTCTTGGTATGGGTGTACCACTTTTAGTCGTAGGTGCAGGAGCTGGAAAGTTTATGCCACGTCCTGGTGGATGGATGACACTCGTATCACAGATCTTTGGTGTTGTCATGCTCGGTATCGCTATCTGGATGCTCTCTCGTATCATTCCTGGATCAATTGCACTCTTTTTATGGGCAATCCTCTTTATAGGAAGCGGTGTCTATACTGGTGCATTTGAAAGCTTCAAGGAACACGTACATGGTGCGATGAAACTTGTCAAAGTTTTTGCAATCATGTTAGTGATGATTGGAGCGATTATGCTTGTGGGATCTTTTTCAGGTGCAACCAATCCACTCAATCCTTTAGAAAAGTTTGGTGCTTGCACCCCTATAGGACAGAGTGAGGTTAAAACAAATCGTTTTGAAAAAGTCAAAACAGTTGTCGCACTTGAACAAGCTATACAAAACAGCAGTAAACCAGTCTTGATAGACTTTAGTGCTGAGTGGTGCGCGGCTTGTAAAGAACTTGAACATATCACTTTTCCAGACCCCACAGTCGCAGCACTCATGTCAGAGTTTACACTCCTTAAAATCGACGTCACCAAAAATAGTGATGAAGATAAAGCTTTGTTAAAAAAGTATAATGTCTTTGGACCTCCAGCGATTATCTTTTATGACACACAAAACAATGAACTTAAAAACTATAAAACAATTGGCTATAAACCACCTGTTGAGTTTGCTAAAATCTTACAAAATGTATTAGGAAAATAGATGTTATTAACCATAGGCGCAATATTTTTTATCTATATCTTAACCAAAGTCTACATCTCAGTGATGGAAGTGGGTTATGTCTCAGATGCAAAAAATGACAAAGCAGTGATCTTAACCCCTACCAACTATCTTAAAGCAGCTAACTATAAGATCGCTTCTCAAAGAGTTGAAATCCTAAGTGCTTTAATAGAGTATCTTGTATTTATCTTTTGGATTGGTTTTGGACTCAAGTGGCTTGAGAGTATGATCGTGGTTGAAGATATGGCATTTAAATCTGTGCTATTTATCTTAGGATTTGGAATCATTGGCTTTTTCTTTTCACTCCCTTTTTCAATCTATCAAACTTTTTTCCTTGATAAAAAGTTTGGCTTTTCCAACATGGATGCCAAACTCTTCATCACAGATACACTCAAATCATCTGTGATGTTTATCCTCTTTGGAGGAGGTATCACATGGCTCATCTCAAAGATCATCATCCATGTAGAAGATTGGTGGCTTTGGGGATTTGCACTTATCTTTGCGATCATGATCGTGATCAATGTCATCTACCCTACCCTCATTGCACCTATTTTTAACAAATTTACCATTTTGGAAAATGAAGAGTTAAAAGAGTCTATTGAAAAGTTATTAGACTCTGTAGGACTTAAGACTGATGGTGTCTTTACCATCGATGCAAGTAAAAGAGACAATCGTCTCAATGCTTACTTTGGAGGACTTGGTAAATCTAAAAGGGTTGTACTCTTTGATACACTGATCGAAAAGCTCAGTAAAAATGAACTCTTAGCCGTATTAGGCCATGAACTTGGACACTTTAAACACAAAGATATCATCAAAAATATCTTTATGATGGGAGTGCTTCTCTTTCTAATGTTCTTTATCTTTGGAAATCTCCCTATTTCGCTCTTTGAAGTGATTGGCATTGAAAAAACACCCTATGCAATTATCGCAATGTTTTTGATCTTTTCACCAATCATCTCACTCTTTTTCATGCCAATCTTTGGTATGGTAAGCCGTCGAAATGAATACCATGCAGATGAATTTGGTGCAGAGTGTGAAAGTAAAGAAGAGCTTGCAAGTGCATTACAAAAGTTAGCAAATGAAAATAAGAGCTTTCCAAAATCCCATCCACTCTATATCTTCTTCTACCACACTCATCCACCATTGGTAGAGAGACTCAAACGTTTAGGTGTCAAAATAGATGGCTAACCCTACGATCAAGGAGGCTTTGAAAGAAGCCTCTTTGATCCTCAAGAGTCCTAAAGAGGCTTCTATCTTACTCCAACATGTATCAGGTCTTGATTCTGTCTCTTTGATACTCAAAGAAGACACTTTATGTGAACAGTACAAAACATATCAAACAGTGGTCCAAAGACGACTAGAAAATGAACCTATAGAGTATATTACCGGCAGTGTAAGTTTTTACTCCAGAGAGTTTTTTATCAAAACAGGTGCTTTGATTCCCCGTCCAGAGACTGAAATCTTGATCGATAAAGTCATTAATGCGAGTAAACAGTTTAAAAAGAAAATTAATATTGCTGAGATTGGAACAGGCAGTGGGGTTATCCCTGTGATGTTAGCACTCCTGCTCAAAGAGGTACACATTACAGCGATAGATATTTCAAATGACGCTTTAGAGATCGCCAAGATCAATGCCAAACGTTTTAATGTTTTAGATAAGATCACATTTATACAGAGCAGTTATCTTGATGGAATTTATGATCAATTTGATATGATTGTCTCAAATCCACCCTATATAGCCAATGATTTTACACTAGAGCCACACCTATCTCATGAGCCTCAAAATGCACTTTTTGGTGGTGTGATAGGCGATGAGATGCTTAAAAATATCATTGATATATGGCAACAAAGAGAAGTCCCCATACTCTGTTGTGAGATGGGATATGATCAAAAGCAACCGCTTAGCCGTTATCTTAGAGATAAAGGAATCCATAGATTTTCATTTTATGAAGATCTCGCAGGCTTAGATCGTGGTTTTGTAGCACATTTACAAGGAGAAGTTGAGATTGAGTAACATTATAGAGTTTAAAAATGTGCATAAATATTTTGGCAGTAAAAAAGTACTTCAAGGGTTAAACTTTACGATTAAAGAGGGGAACGTCGCTGTCGTCATGGGACCTTCTGGAACAGGAAAATCCACGGTTATCAAACATATCGTAGGACTACTGCGTGCTACTAAAGGGGAAGTGATTGTTGAGGGTATTGATGTAGGAGAGGCAGATGAAAAAGCACTCTTAGAGTTACGAAAAAAGATAGGATTCGCATTTCAATTTGGCGCACTCTTTGATAGTATGAATATCTACGACAATATCTCTTTTCCACTCAAAGAGCATACGAACTACACTAAAGAGAAAATTAAAGAAGAGGTTATAAAATCCCTTGAGCTTGTAGGATTACTCCCTGATGAAGTGATGCATCTTTTTCCACATGAACTCAGTGGTGGTATGCAAAAAAGAGCGGCTATTGCACGAACGATTATTTTAAGACCTGATATCATTCTCTATGATGAACCTACTTCGGGACTTGATCCCATTGCTAGCGACCTCATTAGTCGATTAATCGTCAAACTGCAACGCGAACTTGGTACCACGTCAGTTGTCATTAGTCACGATATCAATGAGAGTTTTAAAATCGCAGATCAAATGATCATGCTTTATGATGGAAAAGTGCTTGCAGATGAAACACCTGATTTTTATAGAACTGTAGACAATCCTATCATCCGTCAATTTATCGACGGTATTAGTGAGTTATAAGACTAGGTGAAATGAGCAAAAAGCCCACTTTACACCTCTTCACACTTTTGTAATTGTGATTCTGCTCGCTGCATAAAAGAGTCTGGTGTATCCTCTACCTCATGTATTGTGATACCATATTGCAGATCTACTTTCATGTTAACAAACGTACGTCCATCAACAATACTTTTAATCAAGTGTGCAATCTTCTGCGCTGACTCATAAGAGCACTCAGGAAGTAAAATCATAAACTCATCCTCTTCCCATTTTGCGATCACATCATGTTCTCGTACTTCATACTTAATACACTCTAAAAGCTTTTCTGTCCCCTCTTTGATAAAAAAGGCATCATCTCGCTCCCACTCCGTCTTAAAAAGGATCACTGCAAGGTTCTTTTCATTGTTTCTATCATTATGAATATCAGAGTTTGCAAAAGCAGTCAATTTCTCTTTTGTATACCTACTTAAAAAGTCATCAAATGAAATTTGATCTCTCAATTTTTCTGATCGTAACATTGCTTTTAAAAAAAACATTTTTTTACCAACCATTGTTTTTACCTGCCTATAATTTATTGCAAGTACATCTTCGTACTTAAAAAGCATATCGGACTTTTAAATTTTTTTGTTAACTTTTTTTATACTTATTGATTTTTATTGACAAATATGTTACTTTTTTGAACATACAGTAAAATTTAATTTATTTAATATATAAGATACTGTCTCAATAAATCAAATTTATTAATATACTTCATACAAAAGTAATTGTACAAATTTTTTAAATCAGCTTTCATTAAATTTTTAGGTTAATTTAACTAAAGAGATGAAAATTAGTGTCGATATAGTAATAAGCCCGTGCAACGCTTGTTTCAACTCCTCCTCTTTTTGGCGTTGCAGGGTCACAATCATCTAAAAATTTTTAATGCTTTTTCAAGATCCTCTTTAGTATCAATACCAAAACTTTTACTTTTCACTTTGACCATGGCAATCTTCTCTCTATAGTAGATCGCACGTAATTGTTCAAGCTTTTCTATATCTTCTAATGGAGCATTATCAAGTGCACAAAAACTCTCAAGTGAGTTTTTGGTAAATCCATAAATCCCTAAATGCCCAAAATAACCATTGTGTTCTTCTCTATCATAAGGGATTTTACTACGTGAAAAGTAGATCGCATATCCGCTATGATCCATAATTACCTTCACATGATTTGGATCATTGGCAAATGCCGTATCTATCTCTTTATAACAAGAGACCATCATGACACCCTCTTGGGCATTTTTTGCTTTTGCGACACGATCATGAACACTTTGTACAACCTCAGGCTCTATAAAAGGCTCATCTGCTTGTACATTTAAAACAATTTCATCATCATTGATACCTAAAATATGGGCAGCTTCGTTAATACGATCTGTACCACTTTTATGGCGCTCACTCGTCATCACAGCTTTAAAACCATGTGCAGTTGAAATATCTAATACCTCCTGAGAATCCGTAGCAATAGCCACTTCATCAATATTTTCAACACGCTTGGCTGTGGCAATGACCATCGGTAAACCATTAATATCTGCTAAAACTTTATTAGGAAATCGACTTGACGCAACACGTGCAGGGATAATAATCATAATTTTACCTCATTACTTCAGGAATTTTAAAGTAAAATCATACCCAAAAAGGCTCTTTATTGTTCTTATACCAAGAAGAGAGTGGTTACTTTTTCAATAGCGACTCACACTTTTTATTTGACTTTATCTCAAAATTCAACCCTACAGGTGCACTACTAGATATCGGTTGTGGATGTGGAATCTTAGGACTCTTGAGTGCCAGAGATTTTGATATCAAACTCACACAAATAGACAAACAACCCCATAACTGCTTTATTACCCAAAAAAATGCGCAAATTAATCATCTTCATACCAATGTCATTGAAGATGACTTTATGACACATCACTTTGAAGAGAGGTTTGATTTTATCATCTCAAACCCACCCTACTATCATGATGGTGTCAGTAAATCAAATAACACCATACTGCATACTAGTCGGTACAACATCCACCTACCCATCGATATGTTGATGCAAAAAGTACGTAAAATCATTAAAAACTATGGACACTTTATCTTCTGTTATGATGCAAAAATGATTCAAGAGTTACTCATACACCTTAAAGAGGCAAAAATGCAAGTTGAAGATCTACAATTTGTCTATGGCACAGCTGCAAAAAACGCATCTTTAGTACTCATACATGCACGAAAAGGATCAAAATCTAAAACAAATATCCATCCACCATTGATCAATATGCAAGAGGGAACCCCCACAAAAGAGGTAAAATCTATTTATCAAAAAACAAGGACATATAGTATAAAATGCAAAGTATTATAAAGCATATAGAGCAAAGTGACTGCTTTTATAAGGGGAGATCATGGTAAGCCAAGAGGGTTATAAATTCTCTTTTGATGCCTCCAGATGTGCAACCTGTGAAGGAAACTGCTGTATCGGAGAGAGCGGTTATATCTGGTGTACTCCACGAGAGATAGACGCCATGGCTGCATATGTAAAACTGAGCCGTCAAGACTTTATGGATGAATATATCCTCAAAGTCAAATATAAAAGGTCATTAAAAGAGAAACAAGTTGGTGAAAGCTACCACTGTATCTTTTTTGATAAAACAAAAAATGGTTGCCAAATCTATCCTGTACGCCCCTCACAGTGTCGTACATTTCCATTTTGGAACCATTTTAAAGAAAATATTGAAGAGGTAGTCCAAGAGTGTCCAGGTATTATTATTTAATCATTGTGATCATCACATTTAGCACTTTAGGCTGTAGTAGTGCACATAAACCATCTACCATACAAGCCAATAGTATTAAAGTACTTGATAGCAATCTCACGCAACAATTTTCAAATGAAGATAGGCTACTCATTTTTGCCCTTGACAGTTATAACCGTGGAGATTTTAAAGCTGCTACAAAATACTATAGCGATCTCTATAGCCAAACTGATAATGTCCAGTATGCTACGCAAGCAATCAAAAGTGCTGTAGTGATCAAAGATTATGAGAGTATCAAAGATCTTTTAGACAAAGCAACTCTCCAACAACACGATGACCCTACACTTGCACGCTATTTTGTCGCATACTATATCGATAAAAAAATGTTCACACAAGCCAAACAACTCACCACTAAATTACTCAAAGATGAGAGAGATAGTAAAAACCTTGAACTTGCGGGACTTGTTTATGAGGGACTTGAATCTTACCCCAAAGCATTAGGTTATTTTGAAGAGTCCTATCGGATAGATAAAGGAGAATACGCCCTTTTAAAGATCACTGACCTACTCTATCTCAAGATGGACCAAAAATCTAAAGCAACACGTCTGCTTGAAACACATACCAAACTAATAGGCTGTAACCAAACAATATGTACAAGATTGATGCAGTTTTATGCCCATGCGAAAGATAGTGAAGGAGTATCAAAAGTACTTGAAAAACTCTATATACAGACACAAAACCCAGCTTATGCCAACCGTTTACTACAACTTTATAACACTGAAAAAAAATATAATAAAGCAATCACCTTTTTAAAAAAGAGTCAATTCAATGATATGATCTTACTTGATATCTACATCACACAAAAGCAATATCAAAAAGCACTCAAACTAACAGAAAAACTCTATGCCAAAACGGAAGATCCAGTACTCCTTGGAAGAGCAGCGATCCTAGAGTATGAAAGTAGTAAAAACAAAAACAGCAAAAAGATGCTTACAAGTGTTATAAAAAAGTTTGAACAAGTTGTCGAGATCTTAAAAGACCCACTCTACTATAACTACTATGGTTATCTTTTAATTGATCATGAGGTTGATATTGATAAAGGCATCGTTTTTGTACAAAAAGCACTCAAAATTGAACCTGATTCACACTTTTATATCGACTCTTTGGCGTGGGGATTTTATAAAAAAGGTCACTGTCAAGATGCACTCAAACTCTTAGAACCTATTGGCAAAATGAGTGATGAAAAAGAGATTGTAGACCACATGAATAAAATAAAAAAATGTATAGAGGAAGAGAATAAATGATACTTGATGATATCATCAGAAAAACACGTGAAGATTTAAAAAAACGTCAAAAGGAGATGTCAATCGATTGGTTAGGAAGATCCCTAGCATACAACGCCTATGCACCTAGAGATGTAAAGCCCTACTTGACTGCTACCAAAGAAGATCCTTACAAAATTATCGCTGAAGTGAAAAAAGCAAGCCCTAGTAAGGGAGTCATCAGAGAAGATTTTGATCCACTCGTCATCGCACAAGAGTATGCTAGAGCTGGTGTTGATGCCATCTCAGTACTCACTGAACCACACTTCTTTCAAGGCAATCTTGAATATCTTACAGGTATCAGACGCTATGTACCTACACCACTACTCAGAAAAGATTTTATCATTGACAAATACCAAATCATTGAAGCAGCAGTCTATGGTGCAGACTTTGTGCTATTGATTGCCACAGCACTCACAAAAGAGGAATTAAAAGAGTTTTTAAACTTCACATGGCAATTAGGGATGAATGCTTTAGTTGAGATTCATGACAAAACTGATCTCAAAAAAGCAATCTATGCAGGTGCAGATATCATCGGTATCAATCACCGTAACCTTGAAACATTTGAGATGGATATGAAACTCAGTGAACAGCTCATCCCTCTAATCCCAAATGGTAAAATTATCGTTGCAGAGAGTGGTATCAATGATAAAGAGACTATTGTTGAACTTAGTAAAATTGGTGTAGATGCATTTTTGATTGGAGAGCATTTTATGCGTCAGGATGACATCTACAGTGCAGTGAGTGAACTCAAAAATGTCTAAAGCCATTAAGGCTATAGAATATCTTATCGACCTTTTTGCCAAACTTGCGGCACTGTTAGTGCTCATTCTTAGCTTTTTAGTAGTTTATGACTCTATAAGCCGCTACTTTTTTGATGGTGGTTCAGTCGCACTGCAAGAGCTTGAATGGCACCTTTTTGATATTATTTTTCTCCTAGGACTCTCCTATACACTCAAAAGTGATAAACACGTTCGTGTTGATATCTTTTACACTCACTTTACCCAACAAACCAAAGCAATAGTCAATATCATTGCACAACTCTTTTTAGTACTACCTTTTGTGCTTCTAGTCTTATATGTAAGTTATGACTATATCGCCTTAAGCTATGGTCAAAATGAGATCTCTGCTGATCCAGGAGGACTCTGTTGTCGTTACCTCATTAAATCTATGATGATGGTAGGATTTTTCCTATTAGGTATACAAAGTTTTGCAGAAGTGGCTAAAAATATTACGAAGCTAAAGGCAGGCACATGATTGGTATCTATATGTTTTTTACCGCATTAGCACTACTACTTGTTGGATTTCCTGTTGCTTTTGTATTTGGAAGTGTAGGACTCTTTTTTGCACTTTTCACACCTGATGTGGGTATTGATATCTTTCGCCTTATGCCCTATCGTATCTATGGGATTATGCAAAACTTTACACTCTTAGCAGTACCTCTTTTTATCTTTATGGGATTACTTTTAGAGAAGAGTAAGATCGCTGAAGCACTACTTGTCAATGTAGGTAAACTTTTTGGTAATATCCGCGGAGGACTTGCGATTAGTACCGTACTTGTCGGAACTGTCCTTGCAGCAAGCACTGGTATTGTTGGTGCAAGTGTTGTCATGATGGGAATTATTTCACTGCCTATTATGGTACGTTATGGATACTCAAAACCATTAGCCAGTGCTACTATTGCGGCAAGCGGTACCTTAGGGCAGATCATTCCCCCTTCTATCGTACTTATCATCCTTGGCGATGTCATGGGTGTAAGTGTGGGTGATCTGTTTCGTGCAGCCCTAGGCCCTGCGCTCTTACTGGTTGGACTCTATATCCTCTACATTTTAATTTTTGCTTATCTCAATCCACAAAGTGCCCCTGCAATCAAGGAGGAACAAGAAATAAGCAGTGTCGTAATTAAAAATGCCATTTTTGCTATTATCCCGCCACTAGTACTGATATTACTCGTATTAGGTAGCATTTTTCAAGGTATTGCCTCCCCTACAGAGTCAGCTGCATTTGGTGCCGTAGGAGCTATCATCCTGACACTGCTAAATAGATCCTTTAGCTTTAAAAACCTCAAAGAGAGTACCTTAGAGACTGTAAAACTAACCGCAATGATCTTTATGATTCTTATCGGGGCGACTGCCTTTTCACTGGTCTTTAATGAGGTAGGCGGTGGAGACTTGATACTGGAATTTTTTGAAGAAGATATTGCAGATGCATGGGCATTTATCGCAATCTCTAAGATC
>JAHZKW010000089.1 GCA_022600175.1 Campylobacterota bacterium | reverse complement strand
GTATAAGAAATATTTATTGTTTAAGGTGCTATAGCACTTTTAACACTCTTGAGTATGGCTTCATCTTCTTTAGGATCAAACCATCGAAAACTCTTTCCACTTTGAATATCCCCTTTTAAAAGATCTCCGGCTTGTCTAAACTTCAAATCAAGTTCTGCAATTTCAAACCCATCTAAGGTATTTGAAAATGATGCTAAACGCTCACTTGCTTTTTGTTTAGTAAAAAGATAACAGTACCCTTTTAAGCCTGTACGACTCACTCGCCCTCTAAGTTGATGTAAAGAAGCAAGCCCTAAACGCTCAGGTGCAACGATCACGATAGTAGAGAGATTGGGAAGCGAGATACCCACTTCAATCAATGTCGTAGCGATAAGAATATTTCCCTCTTCTTTGAAAGCATTAATCACATCCTCTTTCTCTTTATCTTTACCATGTGTGACATAGACCTTCTTAAAATTCTTTTGCCACCATGCTTTAGCTTCATCAATGGATTGATACTCTATCACTTCACTCTCAGCAACCAAAGGATAAACGACTATGGTCTGTCGTCCCTCTTCAATCTCCACTCTAATATGCTCAGTCAAATCACTAAAATCTCTAGGACCCACAATATGTGTCTCTATATCTTTGGGAAATGGTAACTCTTTAATTTGTGAGATATCAATAATACTTGCCTGCATCATACTAAGCGTTCTAGGAATTGGCGTAGCAGAAAATTGTAAAAAGTGAGGATGTTTCTCTTCAGCTGCCACTAACTTTGAGATCAATGTTCTTTGCTTTGTCCCAAAGCGATGTTGTTCATCTACCATCACAAGATCAGCATCAGGAAGTTCTCTATATAAAAGGGCATGTGTGCCAACTAAAAAATCATAAGCCAAAAGGGACTCTTTTTTATCACTTTGGTTGGTCACAAGTCCAATATTTAAGGTTTTAGGTAAAAACTTTAACGCCTCTTCATAAATCTGTTTCGCTAAAACTGTTGTAGGTGCCATTAAAATTGATTTTGAAGGGTATGCCATCATCACTGAAGCAAGTATAACCATTGTCTTTCCACACCCTACATCACCCATAATCACCCGCTTAGCAGCAGTGTCGCCCAAAAAATCATTTCTAATCTCAGCAATTACTTTTTGTTGATCACCTGTTAACTGAAATGGTAAATTTTTAATAAAGTCATCTAAAGAACCTAACAGCTTTCTCTTTGCAGGATGATCAACTTTTTTAGCAGAGAGCTTTTGAATGTGATTGTAGATCTCTAAATATTTAAGCATATAGATCTGATCAGGCGTATAACCTTCATGAGATTCAAATTGTTCTAAAAACTGTACCGTAGGATTATGTATGGCATAAAGCATCTCTGCCATTTGAGATGAAACACCTGCATCTTCTAATGCATCTTGGGTAATTTGTGCTTTAATAAGTCTAATCACTGTTTTATTCTGTAGTGAAGTTTTATATTTTGGCTCAATTCGATTGATCTCTGCAACCAGTTGAGGTTGCACAATTTGCAGTTCACCATAATTAAACTCTAACTTCCCCAGAACAAAAAACCTTTGCCCACTTTTAAACGTATCGCTATGATATTTACGGGGATGAAAGATAATACCATTAAGCTCTTTATCTAAATTATGTGCGATCAGTGTCAATTTCATAAACTTAGGATTATAAGAGGTAGATTTAATCGTCACGTCTAAAACATTAATAACACCAATTTTGGGAGTTTTAGAAATATAGAGGTTTTCATAACGCGTAGGTACAATGAGGGCTAAATCTAAAAGATTAGAAACACCTATCTTTTTAAGGCGCTCCTGATCTTCTTTTGTCAGTTTCACTTTTTCGTAACTATAGCAAAACTGAGTTGGTTGATCTCATCATGTGCTTTAATAAATTGATTAAGCTCTTTAAGTGTAAGCTTTTTAATCTTTTCAAGCTCTTTTACTGAATGTCCAATCTCTAAACCTTTATAATACTCCATAAAAGTACGATTTAAACGTTGGCTTAGCGTCTCATTACGTAGTGGTTCACTGCCAATAATAAATTTCTTTGCCTGATCTAACTCATCTTCAGTAACACCATTTTTGACAAAATCAGCAATTACCTCTTTGACAAGCTTGATCGCATCTGCTTGACTTTCAAGCTTTGTCTGAAGATGTCCACTAAACTCACTATGAGAACGATTAAGATTAATACGCCCATAAGCAGAGTATGCCAATCCACGTTTCACCCTTACCTCTTCCATCAAACGACTTCCAAATCCACCACTTCCTAAAATAAATCCAGCAACCTTGGCTTTAAAGGTATCGTTATCATCTGCAGCCAGAGAAAACGGTGCACCAAAATAGACATACGCCTGTTGTGTCTCTTTATCAATCTCTTTAGTCTCCGCCTTTGCACTTGGTACAAATGTCACTAATGTAGCTGCTTTTCCAACGGCTAAAGTAGAAAGCACTTTTTCTACTTTAGATTTCGCCTCAGCTAACGAAAGATCTCCACCAATTACCACAACTGTCCGTTGTAATACCAGATGTGATTTGTAGAAATTTTCAATATCTTCAAGTTTGAGTTGACCCAAACTCTCTTTGGTACCAATCGCAGGATTTGCAATAGGTGTATTTTTATAAAGTAAACTTTTCAACCCTAATTTTGCAATATAGTCAAAATCACTCTCTTTTTTATCAATTGCAGCAAGTTTTAAAAGTTTAATCTTTTCAAAACTCTCTTTTGAAAAATTTGGATCACTTAAAAGATCTGCAAAATAACCTACCCCAATATCAAACTGTTCTTTAAGTGAAGAGAGTTCAATAGAGAAAGTTTCATTACCACGATTTGCACCAATATGAATAGCATTCTCTTCTAATTTTTCGGCAAACCCTACAGAACCTAACTTCTTTGTCCCTTCATTAAGTAAAGAGGCTGTAAAAGCTGCAATACCATATTTTGAACCATCTTCTATACTACCGCTATTGGTAAAGACCAACTCCATAGAAGCAATAGGCAGAGTACTATCTTTTTCAAAAACCAATGGGACTTTTACCCCTTTTACCTCTATAGTTTCAACTGTTGCACTCAATAATACTCCTTGTAATATCATTATCCATACTAAAACTTTTGTCATACAGACTCTTTCTCAAATGTTTCTAAAATGTTATATGCCGTATCACGCTTCGCAGGAATTTCACCAATATCTGATATCAGTTGAATCATCTCTTCTTGATTCATACGATTACGTGCACCAGCCGCCGCTACAACGTTTTCTTCCATCATGGTACTGCCTAAATCATTAGCACCAAACAGAAGTGCCAACTGTCCAATATAACTCCCTTGTGTTACCCATGAACTCTGAATATTTGGGAAGTTGTCTAGATAAAGACGACTCACAGCAAGGAGTCTAAGGTAACGATTTGAAGACTGTTTGGTGATTTCGGGATGTTCTTGTGATAGTTTTGTATTATCTGGTTGAAAACTCCACATAATAAAAGCACGAAACCCTCCTGTCTCATCCTGAAGTGCGCGTATACGCTCCCAATGTTCAATAATCTCTTCATCAGTCTCAACGGTACCAAACATCATAGTTGCCGTTGATTTAATCCCTACATTATGTGCATCTCGATGTACTTGTATCCAATCATCTGCATTTAATTTTTTAGGTGCGATCACATCACGTACACGATCACTCAATATCTCAGCACCTGCACCTGGAATTGAAAAAAGCCCTTTTGCATTGAGACGCTGTAATACCTCTTTATAACTGATCTTTGAAATTTTAGCAATATAATCAATCTCAATCGCAGAAAAACCATGAATCGTAATCATAGGATAGTGCTCTGTAATCCATGCAACAAGATCTTCATACCACTCAATTTTAAGTTTTGGATGCACCCCACCTTGGAAAAGGATCTGTGTACCCCCAATCGCTATCAACTCTTCAATCTTTTGACCAATCTCTTCAAAACTGAGTACATAAGCATCATCATCTTTAGCAGACGATAAAAAGCACAAAACTTGCAATCTACCCAACATACATTTGTATAGTTAATATTTCGATCAACTACAAATGAGGTGATACGCTCTGGATGCAACTCCTGTTTTTTAGCAAGTGCCATCTTACCAAGCTCAGCTAAATCATAATTTCGAATTAGATCTAGAGCCTCTTCATTTGTTAATCTTACCATCTCTTTCCCTCTCTCTCTATTGGCAAAGATTATAGCAGATGATCTTAGAAATCTGCATTAAGGGTTCGTGTCTTACTACTACGTACTCTGATATTTTCAAATTGTCGAATATTATTATGATCCTTCACTACGACATCATAACGTCCCGTTGCAATATCAAATTTTGCAATTCCTGTAGATCTTGAGGTAAAATCGTACGCTATACGTCTTTTACTTCCACGTTTATAGATCTCTACTTTAGCATAAAGCGGTGCATCAAATTTTTTTACACGTACTAAGATAGATCCATCATCAAAGGAGATCTGTTTATTGATTGCTCCACCTTCACTCAATGTCACTTTTCCAAGTGACTTTTGTCGTTTCATAGAAGAGGTACGATAAGTCGCTTTCACTACATAAACACCTGCAGGAAGCTTAATATCTTTAAGTGTTCGTCCCTTCCCGGTATAAAATGTTTTGACACGTTGTTTTGTTCCCGCTTTAAATACTTCAACCCATGCTGAAACTGCACGCTTATTACTATATGCTTTCACACTTAGTGTCCCTTTGGCATTATCTGCATAACCTCCACCCATCACTCTATCTGACATACGTTCAGGCACTTTAGATGTTGAACTCTTATACGCTTCAGGTTCTACATGACGCCTAATGACTCTTGAGGACTCTTTAGGTGCAATTGTTTTAGTAATCACAATCTTATCTTTGCCACTCTCTTCTATCTGACGTACTGGTTTTGGTTTCTCTACAACACGTGGTAGTTCTTTTAACTGTGGTGCTTGTACTGCTGCTGGTTGTTGGAACTCAGAAAATTGAGGTGCTGCAACTTGTGTAGATTGAAACTGAGGAATCTCTCCTTGTACTTTTAACTCTTCAATTTCTAGTTCTCCTCGACTTTGCTCAAATGCAGGTTGGGTCACAGCTTGAGAATTAATTTTACTCTCAAAAGAGCTAGGAGCTTGTGCAGTAAAGTCAGAAGGAAGCTTCCGTTTTACAAAAGTTTCTTGGGCTTGATCTAAAGATTCTGATGCTCCTATTGGTAGTTTATTACTATCCACAACGGATTTAAACGTTTGTGCTACAGGTAATTGATCAAGACTTGAGCGCGTCATCGTTGGAACTTCTACTTGACTTTTACGAGCCACGTCATCAATCTGACTTGTAGGAAGATCTTTTGCAATATCCATATGCGGTACTTCAGCTTTTTGAGTATAGCGACTCTCAATTGAGGTAGAAACAGAGTCTATCTTTTTTTGTGAAAAAGTAGGATTAGTATGCTTCTGTGTTGCTAAGTTATTATCTAAACCTGTAGGAGCAACTGATGGTGCACTCGCTTCTTTCACTTTTGGTCTGTTTAATGTTTCAACAGCTTGTTCAACTGGTTGCTCCTTGATATCCTTTTTTGCAGGTGAAAATATCTTTCCTAGTTTTTCTGAAAAATTTTCAAAGAAACCCGACTGCTCTTCAACGACTTGTGCTTTAGGAGTAATCACCTCTTGAGGTATAACCCTCTGACCTAAAATCTCTTCACTCTTTTTTGATATTGTGGATGTTGAAATTGCTTTCACTGGCTTAACACTAGGTGTCGTTACCTGTTTGTGTGACCTCTCTTTATGCAAAGATTTCATTTGTGCATACTGTTCTGGAACTTGCGCTTTAATTGCATCTACAACGACATCAGGCAATGTCTCCATGTGACTCATTTTAAATTTGAATACACCTTTATTGACTTCAATTTTAATTAAGTCTCCAGACTCTACTGGTTCATTAAAGACAAGATAAAGATCATCTTCTTGATTACGCTCTTGATAAAATATCTTACGATTATTTTTAATCATAACATCATAGTTACCTTTATAAATACCACTGGTGACATCTCTTGTTATACTAAAGGCAGATCCTTGAAGCGGTATAAATGAAGAGCCCTCTCCTGCCTCAAGTTGACCTGAAACCTCTTTTGCACTCCCTTGTGTGCAACTTATGAGTATTAAAAATAGTGAAAAATAAATCTTTTTTATCAAAATGTATACCTTGTTTTGTTTTGCGTTTTATTATACTTCAGTTATGGTTACTTTTATATCAATGTATAAAGTCATCTTTTCTAATATCGTCTAAAAATAAAATATATTTAATTAATTTTAGTTTATATAAGATAGATTAAATATTATGCTTAAATTCTGGAACAATCTCATTTAACTTTTGAATCTTCTTTGGTGTCACAAGCAGTGATTCAATATCTTCATTTAATTTTCCAATCTCATACTCTGTTTTTGCACCAATAAAGATCGAACCATAACGTGTCTCTCTCTCATTTTCATCAATCAAAAGCTCTTCATAGAGCTTTTCACCTTTACGTAGTCCTGTAAAAATAACACCCAAGTCTGTTTTATCATAAATTTTTAACATCTTATGCGCCAAATCAACAATTTTAACAGGCTCGCCCATGTCCAATATAAAAATCTCACTATTTTTAGCAATAGCTGCAGCCTGAAGTACTAACTGACACGCTTCAGGAATCAACATAAAATAACGTGTAATCTCAGGATGTGTAATTGTCAATGGCACATTTTGTTCAATCTGCCTTTTAAATTTGGGTATAACGCTTCCACTACTTCCTAATACATTCCCAAAGCGTACCGCTGTAATCAGTGTCTTTTTTGCATCAACATTTTGGGCATAAAGCTCACTTACCCTTTTAGTCGCACCCATAACATTGGTCGGTCTTACCGCTTTATCTGTAGAGATTAAAACAAATTTGGAGATTTCATATTTGATAGAGAGATCAATACAGTTTTTAGTACCGATAATATTATTCAGTACTGCACCTTCTACATTCTCTTCACACAAAGGCACATGTTTATAAGCAGCTGCATGAATCACAATCTGAGGGTGATAGGTTTTAAAAACTTTCTCTAAAAGTTTTTTATCTACAACAGACTGCATCAACGTCACATGATCAATCTCTTCAAGCTCTTCTGAAATAGTATAGAGATTATACTCACTATGATCAAGCAGTAAAAGCTTTTTCGCACCATATTGTGCACATTGACGTACAATTTCACTCCCAATACTTCCCCCTGCACCAGTAATTAAAATCACTTGATCTTTAATTAAAGACTCTATCGCTGTGGTATCTAGATCTTTAGGGTGTCTTGCCAAAAGATCTTCAATGGCAATATCACGTATATTCTCATTTTTATCGCCTAAGAGTTTTGAGAGTTTAATATTTTTAATACCCAACTTATTAAGTCTTTCAAATAACAGATCTAACTGTTGTGTATTATACGCTTTAGTGATAATTGCACTATTGATATCATATTTTGTCACCAAAGATTCAAGCTGATTACAGTGATGCACTTTGAGATTTGCAAGATAACTGTTAATCAAACTACTATGTTCATCAACAATGACTACAGGAAAAAAGTTAATTTGGTGATCTTGCGCACTACTAATCACACTAATAGCTTTTTGATTTGCCCCAATAATCACCGTAGGATTGATACTATCTGGTTTTGAAAGATCTTGATAGATACGTTTTGAGAAACGAAGCCCAATCACAAAGACAAAAGAGAGTAAAAAATCAATAATCAATGCTGATCTTGGAAAAGGGCCTTCATAGATAAAGATCAAATATGCAATAAAGATAAGATAGGAGAGTATTAAAGAGAGTAAAATTCTACGTACATCTTTTAAGACAAAAAAACGCCAAGTGATAAAATAGACCTTACATAGATAAAAAAGTACAATTTTAATGAGGACTAAAACCCCTATCAAATCTGGTAACCCTAATAAAAAACGTTCAGGGATATGGAAATTGAACCGTAGTTGATAGGCTAAAAACAGTGAACTGGTAAAAAGAAAAAAATCAAAAAGTATGAAAAATAGTGCCCGTGTCAAAATAGTTGGCTTGAGAAACTCCTTGATCAAAGCATCTCTTTCAGAATGGTTGATACTTTTTGAACCTCTGACCTACACATCGCGGTACCGCTAGGCAAACAAATACCTGAGTGAAACAGTTTTTCACTCATCCCATTTAAAAAAGTGAGACTCTCTTTAAACAACGGTTGTAGGTGCATCGGTTTCCACAGCGGTCTAGATTCGATATTCTCTTTCTCTAATGCTTTGATCACGGAAAAAGGATCAGTCTTGGCAAAAGTGAGTGTTGTCAGCCATCTATTTCCTATACTTTGTGCCACTTCAGGCATAAAAGTAATCTCTTCAAGCGCTGACAACTCCTCTTGATACCAAGAAAAAATTTCTCTCTTTTTAGCAACTCTTTGTACTAAAACTTCCATTTGAGCTACCCCAATAGCAGCTAAAACATTACTCATACGATAGTTATAACCAACCTCTTCATGCTGGTAAAAAAGAGCCTCTTCTCTAGCTTGTGTTGCCAAGAACTCTGCCTTTTTAATCCACGATTCATTTTCACTCACAAGCATACCGCCACCACTGGTTGTTAAGATTTTATTACCATTAAAAGAAAAGACGCCTAAATCACCAAATGTACCACTCTCTTGTCTCTTAAAACTTGCTCCTAAGGATTCGGCCGCATCTTCAATCAGAAAGATACCATGTGCTTTACAAATAGAAACAATCTCATCAATCTCTGCCATCTGTCCATATAAATGTGTCAAAATTAGTGCTTTAGGTTTCACTGGTAATTCATCAATAGCTTTGGTTAAAAGTTCAGTAGAGAGGTTCCAAGAACTATCACTATCTATAAATACAGGCTGTGCATTTTGATAAAGGATCGGAGCAACAGAACCAATAAAAGTAAAACTTGATGCAAGCACTAAATCATCTTTACCAATTCCCAAGACACGCAGTGCTAAATGCAACGCTGCGGTTGCACTACTAGTAGCAAGCGCATATGAAGCACCTGTATGTGCTGTAATCATCTCTTCAAACTTTGTTACATATGCACCAAGTGGAGCAATATAATTACTCTTAAAGACTTCATCAATATACTTTTGCTCTTGACCACTCATATGCGGTGGTGATAAAAATATTCTATTTACCATCTTTACCCTTAAGCTTTTTTGCTGGATTACCTAATACCGTACTATTCTCTTCTATATTTTTAACAACCACAGAGCCTGCACCAACCAACACCTCTGATCCAATCTTAATATTTTGTAGCACACAACTGCCTATACCTAGATGTGTCATCTCTCCTACCTCTACACCACCTGCCAAGGCTATATTTGGAGAGAGATGCGTAAAGTTACCAATGATACAATCATGTTCAATGACTGAGCCACTATTTAAGATAGAACCTTTTCCAATCCTTGCATCAGCATTAATAATCACACCAGGCATAATCACTGTACCGTTTCCAATCTCTACAGAGGGTGCAATTATAGCACTAGGATCTATGAGCGTAATAATTTCATATCCTGCTTCACACACTTTTTCATATACTTTTGCTCTAATCTTATTATCACCAATACCCAATACAATATGTAAGATATTGGTAAATTCACTGGTAAAAGTTTCAAAGTTCATAAACGTATTATCACCATCATCAATGAATACAATCTCTTTATATCCATTACGATGCGCAATATC
>JAHZKW010000088.1 GCA_022600175.1 Campylobacterota bacterium | reverse complement strand
TGTCAATGTAAGTGGATTGCCAGGAGGAAATGGTGATTGGGTTGGTATTTACCCTGTGGGAAGCAGTAATGATTGGGGTAATGTGGTCAGTTGGAGTTATACCAATGGCACACATTCGATGGATAGTGCAGGGATTGTAAATGGTTCAGTCAATTTGTCAGGGATTGCTAATGGTACGTATGAAGCAAGACTCTTCTTTGATAATAGCTTTACACTAGAAAATAGTGTTACCTTTATGGTTTCAGAAGAGGTAGTTGTCAGTTCAAAATCGTTTACAGATGGAGGAAACACTTATATGGGAAGAATCTATTATAATCAAGTAGAGAATGTCCAAAGACCAATAGTATATATTGTCCCTGGTGCAAGTGGCTCAGTAGAGGAACATCGATATATTGCTGAAACTTTAGTTAAAGAGGGATATGTGGCAATTGCAGTTTCTTTAGATGGATTCAATGCAAATAGTGTTGTTAATGATTATTTTAATGCTTTTCAACAGGGTGAGCTCGAGTGTGAAGCATCAGGTATTTTATTAGATAATAGCCGTGTGGGATTAGTAGGACACTCTTCTGGCGCAGGTGTATTACCAAGTTTAGGTTATAAGTTTTTTGTTGAACAAAATATGGGAAATAATGGTCGATTTATCTTTGGTGCAACACCCTGGATCGATTTTCAACATGATGAAAATCAAAAACTGCCTATTGATACGAACTTTGTAACACAGTGGTATCATGATGATGATAGTACTGATCCTCAAATTTATCTTGATATGTTTGAGTATGTTGATGTCAATAACAAAGCATTTATTACTGTAAAGACGTCATCAAATCCAAATCATCAAAACTTTGTAGAACCTGATGTGTATAATGCAGATATTGGTATTACACACTATGTATTACTAGCAGACCCTGATCAACACGCTGTAGTAGCAGAGGGGATCCATAAACCTCTTAAAGATCTTGCATACTATACCTTTACCAATAGCAATAAAGAGCGTATTTTTTCAGAAAATAGACAAGATACAACCTATTATCAAATTACAGCAAATGGCGAGTTACCAAGTGATAATTTTACAGTGATGGAAGATGGATATAATGCTTCAGCACTTCAGTTTGGTTGTGATGGCTCAGGGTTTGCAAATAATCCACGTGAAGCAGAGTGTGAACAGTTTTTTAACTTACACTAAGCCTTTTGAGTGTAAATGTCTAAAGTTTACACTCAATTTTAAATGAGGAGAATAGTTATGTATCAAATCAGAGGTTTGATGATCGCTTTAGTGATGATGCTCAGTAGTCTTTCCGCTGGGCATATAAAGAGTGAGAGGAATATCTATAATACCAATAGTACTATCTCAATAAACCTATTTAATATACCACACTATGATAATGATCAAGATGACCAACACTGGATTGGAATCTATGAAAAAGGTGTGTCTAATGATTGGGGAAATGTTCAGGCATGGAGTTGGATAGATAGTGGTGTTAGACATGATACGGTGACGTTTTCAGGATTGCCAGATGGTGAATATGAAGCACGACTCTTTTATCATAATTCTTATGTTGTTGTTGATACTGCTCCTTTTAGTATCAAAGATAACAGTGATGTTAATCTCTATACTAACCCTTTTGATATTGTAGAGAATGAAAACTTTACTTGCGAGATCAATAATATTCCTAATTTTATAGAAAACTGGATAGGAATTTATAAAAAGGGTGATTCTAACGATTGGGGTAATGTAGTAGCATGGAGTTGGATTGATAGCACGCCTTATGATAGTATTATTTTTGATGATATAAGTGCAGGTGAGTATGAGGCGAGAGTCTTTTTTAATAACTCTTTTGATGTTGAAAACTATATCCGTTTGTCAATTTATGAAAAATGGCATGGGCAATATAGCGTGATTTATGATGATGATACAAGAGAAATTAGCTGGTCATATAATACCTATCCTAAGAGACAAGCTTGGAACAGTGATAGTTCTATGATATTTTTGACAGAAAATGGTAATAAGTTATTAGATGCAACAAACTTTAATGAGATTGTTAAGTATAAATTGCCTTATGGTGAAACAAAGTGGGCACATACGAATCGTGATATTATTTATCATCTTGATGGTAAAACGTTTATGGCTTATAGTGTAGAGAGGGATAGTAGTGATCTCATATATGACTTTAGCAATGATTTTAGTGGTGATAGAATCTATATGGGACCTTGGGAAGGCAATATTGATATTAATGATCAATATGTGGCATTGACAGGAAGAGTAGCAGGAGATGTCAAAGTAGTTATTTTCAATATCAAAACAGAACAGATCGTAGCTACTAAAATTTTTGATGATGCTTGGAGTGGAGATCATGGAGATGGGATGATTGACTGGATTTCTATGTCTCAATCTGGGGAGTTTATGGTAGTAAGCAAACGAAATGATGGTATATACTCTTATAGAAGAGTGGATTTAGAGAATAATATAGATCAACCACAATATCTTACCTTTAGAACTGAACATGGAGATATAGGGTATGACAATGATAATGAAGAGGTATATGTGCAGTTGATTTGTGGAGGTGGTGATTCCAATATCCATGCATATCGACTTGATGGTAGTGTTGATTACTCTATTATTATGCACACTGATGACTTTGATTGTTCAGGTCATCTATCCACTAGAAACTATAAACAGCCAGGGTGGGCTTATGTATCTTCGACTGCATTGGATGAAGTGTATGCAGTGAAGCTAGATGGAAGTGAAAGTATCAAACGACTGGTAACAGGTAATAAAAACAATCGAACACAGATGTACCACTTTGCTGTACCTAGTCCCGATGGGACACAGATATTGTGGCGAGACATGAGCCATGAAGGTCCTTCTTACGTTACTAAGTTTTAATGAAGATGTTTATGATGTAGTGATTTGATAAAATTCTGTCAAGTCACCGCGGAAGTAATCTTTTTTGAGGTGTTTAATTTCTGGATAATTTTGAAATACTTCATTGTATATGGGAGCTCTATAGACAATATAGAGCTCTTTGTTTAGCTTTTTACTCTGTGATATAATTTTAGGTAAAAGTTGCTCAAAGACACTTTTATGAAATGGGTTTAAAAAGTAAAGTACTCTTGCATCATTTGGGATCGTAAAGTCTACAGCATCACCATGTACGACAGTGGTATCTTTGATGTTGAGCTTCTTTATGTTGTTGGTGGCAATTTCACAAAGCTCTTTTGCAAACTCTACACCTATACATTGT
Source organism: Campylobacterota bacterium (assembly GCA_022600175.1). Classification (GTDB taxonomy): domain Bacteria; phylum Campylobacterota; class Campylobacteria; order Campylobacterales; family QNZT01; genus SZUA-1433. The sequence goes on along the minus strand of JAHZKW010000088.1, from coordinate 10,219 downwards.
TGAAAACCATAGTTTTTAGCAAAAATGATCAGTTTACCCTTCCCACTTCCATAGTCTACAAATGTCCCATCTAATATACTTTTGTCAAAGTCAACTAAGCTATCTAATATATGTTGAACTGTGTGCTCTGCAGATGACCCACATATGGTACCTAAGTTCTTATTTCCCCCTTTTATTGTTAATTGATCAAGCGTTTGCATATCAAAATCAACACCAATAATTTTATAGTAGATATTTTTAGTGATTTTGGATAATGTTGTTTTAATCCCATCAGATCGTAGCTTTTCAAAAATAACTGAAAGGGTGAAAAAAAATCCTTTTTGGTTATCGTTCATTAAGATATTATGATCTTCACTCATCGTATTTTTTGTCCAATCCATTGTGGCGATGTTTGTACAATCAAGTTGACTGGATGGTAACAGTAGGAGAGGGTTAAAAAGTTGCTTTTAAACTGCCAATAGTAGAAGATATAAAGATAAATCTTCTCTTTTTCAACTTTGACACGGGAGTTAGAGTAAAAGTAACCATTATACTTTAAAGTTCTATCTATCTCATCAAGGTACATTTGTGCATACTGTTTTGGCATCTCTGCAATTGAGCCTGTTGCGATATAGAGATCCACAAACTCATTTGGTAAAGATTGTATACACCAGGTTGGTAAGATGATAAAATCATACTCCTTCACAAGTTTAGGAAATTCATCAACTCTTTGTGCAATATCCAGATAAGTAGCCACTTTTTTATCTGGAAAGGTATATTGTAAAAAATATGCACCAAAGCAGGCCATTTCATTGAGCTCTACCAAAATATAGCAACTATTAGGGATATAGGTAGAGGTAAAGCGTCCCATATGTCCAAAGCCACCACCAATATCGACAATGACATTACGTTTTTCGGTGGAGAGAGGAATATGTTTTTTGATCTCTGACATCACTGAGGCTAGATAAATAATACGATCACTTAATCGTTGACCCCGATAGACAGGTGTGTGAATATTACCCGCGTAACTTTCACTAATAGCTCCTAAAATATGATGGTCAATAAAGTTGGAGAAACGATGATATTCCATCACTAAATCAATTGATTTTAGATAAGATTTAAAATAGCCAAATTCATCGTTAAGTACTTCGAAATGATCAACAAGGATATTGGCTGTAGAAGACTTATCTTTTCTAAAGTTAATGATTTTATCTTCAATGATGTGATCATTTTGGTCAAAGTATGCCTCTTTAAACTCTTTGACATGTTGCTCCCAAACGTATTCTTTATCAATGTTGAGAGGATCATTTTGATAACTTAAACTATAAGATAGTGAGATCTTAGTTAAAAACTCTTTTGATACCTTAGAGGGATGGAGCTCAACTAAGGGGGATTTGGGCCACATGAGCTCATGTGTACCCTGTTTATAAGCTGATGTTGGATTATAGAGATCATAACCTTCTAAGAGGATTGATTTTGTAAAAAGTTTCTCTTTTGTTAAGAGGGCTAAAATCTCTTTGAGTGCAAATAGTGTACGTCCTATCACATTAAAATAGAGAGTATGCGTAATTTCATTACGTACCATAGGTGCTTTTTTATAAAAAAAACGAGAATTTTTTGTATAGAGTAAAAAATCTAATATTTGATAAGGAAAGCGTTTAATAAACCAGACTCGATTTATACACCATTTCAATAGTATGATAAGATTTTTCATTTTATGGCTAAGAAACCTTCGAAGTTCATATATTTTTGTATAGTGATCACATCTTCAAAACCTGCTCTTTGTAGCATATCAAGATTACCTTGTGTTGAAAATGGTTCAAGCACACCTTTTAGGCTTTTTGCTTTTGACATAATCTCTTGTGCACTATATCCTTGTTCCATCTTATACTCATGGTAGAGATTAGTAATAATATCTTGAAACCTTGCATCGTTTGCACGTACTTTTTCATACATGATAAATGCTCCACCCCAATTGAGTGAGTTGTAAATTATATTTATCAGTTCTTGTCTTAGTTTAGGATGGATGAATTGTACCGTGTAGTATGAGATGATAAGATCGGAAGATTCATAGTTTAGGGTATTTATATCTTCACAAATAAAGGAGAGATTATGGTTTTTATAGAGTTGATTTGCTTTTTTTACCATATCTTTTTCTAATTCTATACCTATAAAGCGTGTATCTCTAAAGTCATGGCGATGTGCAAGTTGAGAGAGCAGTGTACCTGCTGAAGAACCTAATTCATAACAGACAGAATCATCTTTAATGAAGTAATCACTTAGATTTACAATTAATTCATGACCCTCTTTATAGAGCGGGACAGATTTTGCTACATGCTCTTCAAAATGATCTACCATTGCACCATTGAATTTCCAATTTGCATTTTGTGCATCAATATTATCACCAGTTTTACTCATCTTTTAACTCCGTAATATTTTATATTATAAATTGTAGAGAGTATCGTCTAAATAACGACTTACTTTAGACTAGTTAGAATATAATAGTTTAAAACAAGGGAAGTAATATGATGAAATATTTTATGGCAGGTTTTTTAATTATTATTGTTCTGTTAGAAGTGATACTTCGCTTAGCTTTTCAGGTAGATCAAGAAGTCTTATATATTGAGAGTAAAGAATATGAGTATCTATATCAGCCTAATCAAAATATAAAGCGTTTTGGTAATACTTTTATGACAAATACTTATGCTATGAGAAGCGGAACCATTAGAGAAGATGCTAAAAAAATACTTTTTTTTGGTGATAGTGTATTAACTGGGGGAATTTTAAGTTCTCATGCTGATTTGGCAACTACACAGTTACAAATTTATTTAGAGAAAGAGCTAAAATCAAAAGTTGATATTTTAAATATTGCTTCACCCAGCTGGGGTGTTGATAATGCATTTGCTTATCTTAAAGAATATGGTGATTTTAATGCAAGTGCCATTGTGCTGGTTTATAGCTCTCATGATGCTTACGATACGATGACGTTTCAAAAAATTGTGGGGAAACATCCTAGATATCCAGTTGTACAGCCTTGTTGTGCACTTCATTCCATATATAGGCGATATATTTTGCCACGTATTAGCAGTTTATTTCATTCTCAAAATAGAGATAAAAATACACTATTACAAATTACTGAAGCCCCTTCTTTTAGTTCAGGGTGGAAAAATTTTATTATTTATTGTCAAAAATATAAAATTCCTTTACTGGTTGTTTTGCATCCCACTATTGATGAGATTGAGGCAGATAGTTATAATAAAAATGGCTTAGAGATTATTCATCTTTTACAACAATATCAAGTAGAGTACGTTAAAGAGCTTGATTTTAAACCTTCAACTTCTTATTATCGTAAGGATGGAATGGGCATACATTATAATAATGAAGGACAAGAGTTTTTACTTAAACTTTTAAAACCTCTTGTTTTAGATAAGGTAAAATAGCGTATGTTGAAACTTATAACTTTTTACTTTTCTATTGTTTATACTACATATGCTTTAGCACAAGATCAAATTGACAGCCAATATTTATACCAGCATCAAACGGTACTAGAGATGCAGCGATTTAAATCAGGTAAGCATGAAACGATTCTTGTAAAAGATTTAAAAAGAGATAAAATCTTGATGAATACTGATGGATTACCTTTATATAAAGACAATGCAAATCAGAAGCTAAAAATATCATATGAAGTGATACAAAAACAAGGTGGTTTTGATATTGTTTATACGGTGCAAAATACAAGCAAAAAACCTCAGTTTTTACCAGACTTTCAAATTCCTGGTATTTATTTAAAGAGTAGTGATACTTTAGAAGTACTTAATGCTAATACAAAGCTTTATATGCAACATTATGAGGTTCCAAAATTAAACTCTTTTATTGCAGTATCAGCACTTGAAAAAAGAAACAACTTTGGTCAAAAAGAGATTTATGAAACTTATTATGCTGCTGATACTTTATCCCCATATGCCCCCGTTATAGTTGCAAAAGATCAGAACTTTGCAGTTGGTTCATCTTTAAATTATCCACTTTTAAGTTATAAAAATGCTTCATCCCGTAGAGGAAAGAGAGATGTCAAAATGGATAAACTTTATCCTAAAATGCGAATTTATAAAGATGATAAATATTGGAGGTTCCACTATTCATTTGCTAAAGAGGGAAAATTAAAATCACAAATTTCTGCTGGGAATAAGTTTCTTTTTACAGTGCCGGTGAGGTTTTCCTCATCTCAAAATTGGATTTTTACTTTAGCATCATATAAATATTATTTACATCAATATTATACTTCTAGAAGGGTATCTAAAAAAGATGTACAGCCAATTTTAGGTGTAAATTTTGCATTTTATGGTGATAGTATTACAGGTAAAAGTCCTAGAGGTTGGGCATGGGCACTTGAAAATATTGATCAACAGGGAAACTCTTTTATTCCCCTTAAAGAGGTTAGTTTGGGGTTAAGCACTATGATGCAACAAAAAGGGTATAAGCGAATACTTTTTTATACTTTTTCTGGCGTTTATAATACACTGAAAAATCCACTTTTAGATCAAGAGTTGCCTTTTCAGATTTTGACTAATTTAGAAAAAAATATGCAAAAAGAGATAGCTTCATCTTTAGCTATTTTCTCAGATCGTAAACAAAAATATGGTTTTTGGTGGGGAATTGCTGGTATGATGCCTGTTGATAAGAGAGGAGAGGTGATCAATAATATGCAATGGTTACCTTATGGAGAAGTTCCTTTTAATTTTTATAATAGTAAACATAAACAATATGCATACCGACAATTAAAAAAGGCTAAAAAGTATAACGTAAGTACATTAACGCTTGATGCATATGTACGAATGGAAGAGAAACAACGAATTCGCTGGTTAGCAGAAATGCAAGCTTATTTACCTGAAATAGATTTTATTTTAGAGCAACAAGTTGATTTTATGCATATTTATGCAGGTATAATCTTACAACCTGAAAATTTACTCTATGATAGAGATGAATTAGAGTTTCAAATGTTGACACAACCGCCTTTATTAGCACACTATCTCAACCCTAATCAAGAAGTACAGGTTTGGTTACAGCAAAAAGCTGCTGGTAAAGATGAACTTAAATATATTCATAACCTTGTTCAATGGGGGTATACGCCAATTGTCATGATGCATGACAGTGATCAATTTAATCATGATGAACATAATGTCACTAAACGTATTTTAGATAACACAGCTGAATTTATTTCTGTTAAATCTTTAACTAATCGTAATATTTTGGCTTGTTTTGATGGTAAAGATAATGATGCAGATGGTAAGATAGATTGGCCATATGACGAGGAGTGTCTCGTATCTTGGGATCAAGAGTGATTTTATCTCAACATCTCACTCACCTCTGACATCGTCAAACTCTTAAAATTATGTTGTTTGTTTAAGTGTTGATAATGTTGTAAAACTTCTTTTAAAAATGCAATATTTTCTTTGGTATTTGCGCCAAAGTTATGTGGATGCCACCAAAGGTGAAAAAGTTCTCCATTTTTTGCAGCATAAGTCATTGCATCTTTGATGCGCTTTAGGCGAAACTTATCTAAAAAAGAGAGCTTTGCAGAGTAGGGACGTAAAAACCTACTAGCAGGTATGTTATAGGGCTTTTGTTGCGCGATATCTTGCAATTTATAGGTATGGTATCCTGATATATTGATATAAGAATCTACCATTCTCAATAGTCGTTTCAGAGGTGTTTTTTTCTCCTCTTCACTAGCGGCATCATAAAACCATCCTTTTTCGTTACCTCTGTAACTTGTAATGCCCACTTCTTGTATGATATTCAGGTAGTTTTTATTGTACTGATTACGTGGAAAGACAAGTGACTTTAGTGAAATATCTTTTTCTTCAGCAATACGTTTATGTGCCATTAAATCTGCATAAAAATCTTTCTCATTTTGTCCTTTTTCAAGACAATAATAGTGAGAAAATGTATGTGTGGCCATCTCTTGATTTGGATAAGATAGGATAAGATCTATTAATTGTGGTGCAAAGTGATAAGGGATATGAAGATCAGGGGTTTTTTGGGCGTATTGATAAAGATTGATTGCCTCATCATGATATTGAGGCAAAGATACAGGAGTATGCTTTTCTAGATCTGCCACATCTTTACAAAAGAGAAACCCAATAGTTGCCCAAGTCGTATGGATATCATAATCTTGAAACTGTTTTAACATCTCTTGGATTGCTATTGGTGTACCTTTTAGATTATTTTCATAAGCTTTAACGCTGATGACATCCCTCATCCCCCAATAGAGTTCAAAATCTAGTGAAATAACAAATTGCCCACACTGCTCTTGTGCCATGTTTTAACCTTATTAAAATCTATGATATAGAGTATATCGTCTCTTTTTTACTTTGACGTAGTCTCAAAGTATAGGTTCTAATTTCCAAAAGTCAAACCAAACGCGATTATAAAATTCTGTAGTAGTGAGCGACCAGTAGTAAGTAAAAGGTGCAAAATAGAAATAGCAAAAAATAATCTCAGCTACAAAAATAATCACTGCGATATGTAGTATTTTACTCCCTTTTTCAATACTCTCTTTAAAGAGGTAGTTAAAGAGTAGAAATAGGATAAAAGTTCCAAAAAAGAGCGGTATAAAGTAGTGATATAGGTACATGACACGCTCAATATTGACCATCGTGATCATGTAAGAGATATACATGGACATAAAAGTGCCCATGAGATAAAAGAGACGTTTATCTGTCACCTGCAGTCCAAAAATAAATTTTGCAATGATCAAACTAAGTGTAATAATTAAAGAGATGACAACACTAAACCAGATCATAGGGTTGACTTGCAGATAGAGGTATCGTACATGATCGTCATACTTATCCCAACGGTAATTGATACTTTTATTTCCAAAGGGCCAAGTCAGAGCATAAGAGCCATTCTCACCCTCTTTACATGGATTATATTGTGGGACTTTTTTACCATATCCACTGATATAACGAAGATGATCCATCATCATCACTGGAAAATTTTGTACATTTGCAGTTGCATTGTCTTTAAGAATTTGTTTATATTCTGTTGATGCTTGGTAGTTTTTGTTTCCCAATTGATCTGCAAGATTGAAATGTATATAAAAAACAAAGCTGATAGAGAGTATTAAGCCTACGACAAAGAGAATCCCTTTGAGTATAAAGTCTAAGATATACTTTTTATACTCCATAAGTGGTAGTTTATAAAAGTAGAGAAATGGAAATAATATGATTAAAATCAGTCCGTTCAGTTTGACTGATACAGCAAGTCCTATCAACCCTCCTAAAAATAGATATGCTTTGTAACTTTTATCTTCTTTATCAAAAATAGTAAGAAAATAGAGAATAGCTGCAAAGATAAAAAACATCTGTGTTGATTCAAGCATTGCAGAACGACTTTGTAAAATAAAAGCATTAGCAAAAAGATACATAGACGTGAAGAGAAAAGCATACTTGATATGATGTGAAAGTTTATAAAGAATAAGGAAAAATAGTACTGATCCTGCTGCACCAAAGAGTGTAGGAAAGAGTCTTACCCCTGCAAAAGAGTATCCTTGGGGAAAGTTAGAGATATAGTCTGTTTTTACAAAGTGGGCAGTATCAAGTCCTGCATTGGGACTAAGGATAAACTCTCCAAGTGCGATAAATAACTTTCCTAATGGAGGGTGGGGTTCCATATACATAATACCCTCAATATATTTTTGAGCAGAGGCAATATGATAGTTCTCATCCCAAAAAACTGCACTAGGGTAAAAGTATAAAATAGTATAAGTAAAGATCGAAATGAGAAAAACGATCCAAGCATGATCAAAAAGAGTTTTATGTTTTTGCCATAGGTGCTTCACTGTTTTGGTTCCTGAAAAGTAATCATCGCTGAAGAGTCTCCCACAAAATAAGTTTTAGTATCATTTTGTTTTTTATAATATACCTTTAATCCCATAGGACCACTTTTCTGGAAATAGAGTAGTTCAAATCGATACTCTTTTTTCTCTAAAGGTATAGTGCAGGTTGTTGTTCTCATAGGGCGGGTATATTTATATTCACAAAAAACTTGATCATTCACAGTGAGTCGAAATCCATCATCCGAGAGGACATCAAAAAGATAGACACCTTTTTCTTTAACGTCCATTAGCGTGGTTGCTTTGATAAAAAACTCTTTTTTATGACCCAGTCTACCAATATCTTTGTGATGAAGCATTTTATTTTCGGAGGGAAAGTTTAGACTACTGACGGATAAGTTTGTTGTAAACTCAGGTTTGATGGGTGTATCTATCGTGCTAATTTTACCTTTTTGTTGAATTAATGAGATAGTGATGGTATCTCCTATTGGGATACGTATGGAGGTAAAAAGAATTATAATACCAATAATACTAAGAATAATGACTAAAACTGTAGCACGATTAAATGTCATAAAGATGAACTCCTACTTGAATTATAAAAGATAAATTATAATGTGATTTATATAATGCGATGATGAGAATTGCTAAAAAATCTCAAAGAGAGTACTATTTAATATAGCGATCTCTCTTTTTTGCTTTAATTTTATCAATATCAACAAGAATGAAACTATCTACGCAATCATTGAAATCTTTATCAATATTAAAATCTAAAAATTGTATACCATCTTCTTCACACAGATCTGTATATTGTTTATAGAGCGTAGGAACACTCACTCCATAGCAGTGTAATTGCGTTTTAAGCATACTAAAATCTTTTTTGGCATCATTTTTACAAAAGAGTGCATTGAGCTCTGCTTCTTCACTCTTATCAATGATAAACTCTCTTTGTGGTTTAACTATTTTGGTTTTTGTACCATGATAGTGTTTGTAATAATAAATGATAAGGTTTTGTGCCCCTTTGGCAAATGAGCTGCTAAGACTGACTGGTCCAAACATATATCTGATGTGTGGATTTTTATGTAAATATGCACCAATACCTTGCCATAGATAATCGAGTGCACGACTTCCCCAATACTTAGGTTGTACAAAACTTCGTCCAAGCTCTATGGAGTTTTCTAAATACTCTTCAAAGCCTTCTTGAAAGTTAAAGAGTGAATGAGAGTAAAAGCCCTCTTTGTCATAATACTTTTTGATATAGTTACTTTCACCGATACGGTATGAGCCTACAATTTCTAACTTCTCTTCATCCCATAGTACGATATGTTTATAGTAGGTATCATAGTGATCACTATCCCTTTTTTCTCCTGTTCCCTCTTCAACTTTTCGAAATGTAAGTTCTCTTAGTCTTGCAATTTCACGCATCACAGAAGACTCTTTACTATATTCAAAAAGATAAATTTTTTTATGATCTGTTGTTTCACCTAGTAAGAGTGCACTTTTAAGTTCTTCTTTGATCTTTTGACGATCTTCAGGGTGAGCGATACACTTTTGTGTGAGAAAGATAGGCTTTCTATTTTTAGCCACACGGTAAAGATGTTTTTTAAAAAGTTTGATCTGTGTATTTTTGTCAACACTATTTGAGGCAAAACTTTTATAAGGAATTAATTCTCCAACTTTAAACTCTAAACTTTTATTATCTTTTGAAAACATCTCATGTGGGAGTAGGGCTGCTGAGAGTTTTTTGTTGATAGAAGAGATAGTATAAAAAAGTGCAGAGTTTTTTGCTCTTATATAAATAGGAAGGATAGGTGCATTCTTTTTGATAGCAAAGTTTAAAAACCCTTTTTGCCATTTGATATCTTTAATCCCTGTTGGGCGTGCACGTGACACTTCTCCTGAAGGAAAGATGATGACTGCTTCTTCATTATCTAGTGCACTATAGACTTGTTGTATTGACTCTTTAGCAATTTTTGAATTAAAAGCATCCACACTGATCAATATGGGTTTTAACTGTTCAATTTGTCCCAACATATCATTGGCTACAACTTTGATATCGCTTCTAATACCTTTAATCATGTGAATTAAAGAGAGAGCATCGAGTGCTCCTAATGGATGATTAGCAATGATAACAACTCTCCCAGAGACTGGAATATTCTCAAGATCTTTATTAGAGGACTTATAAGAAAAACTAAAATAATCTAATACTTTTTCAATAAATTCATAAGGGCCAAGATTTTGGTTTTTTTCAAGAAAACTGTTGATATCGTTTTCATGTATAAGTCTTTTAACAGCCCCAAACATCGGCTTTGTAAGCTGTGTTGGAAGCTTTTGAAATGTGGGATATTTTTGTGTTATTGCACGTTGTACATCAATCATACCTAAAGTCCTAAAATTAGTTTTTGTGGG
>JAHZKW010000087.1 GCA_022600175.1 Campylobacterota bacterium | reverse complement strand
GTACTTATACAGAGCATAAAAAGTCTGTAGCAAAAGATATCTTAACGCTCAAAGGCAAACATATTTTGCTGGTAGAAGACAATAAAGCAAATCAAATGTTTATGAGTTTAATTCTTAAAAAGTTTGGACTTACTTTTGAAATTGCCAATGACGGTATTGAGGCAGTAAATGCATATAAAAATAACTTTTATGATCTTATATTAATGGATGAAAATATGCCAAACCTCAATGGAATCGAAGCGACAAAACAGATTTTAGCGTATGAGAAAGAGAAATCTCAAAGACATACACCAATCATCGCTTTAACAGCTAATGCACTCAAAGGTGATAGAGAGCGGTTCATTGATGCTGGGATGGATGAGTATCTCACCAAACCTTTAAACAAAGAGCAGCTAGCACTCACACTCAATAACTTTTTAATTTCTAAAACAGAGGAGACAACCGTATGAATATCGAACAAATAGCACAAACTTTAGGATTTGAGACTGAGGAGATCTTTATGCTACTCGAAATGTTTTTAGAAAATGCCAATGACTCTATGCATCTCTTAGAGTCATCCATCAAGCAAAATGATTATGAGGAGATTAAAAATGCAGCGCATGCGATTAAAGGGAGTGCTGCAAATCTTCTTTTTGAAGAGATTACACAAATTGCTGGAGAGATAGAGGTTGCAGCTAAATCTAAAGACCCTATGGATTACACTCGCCATTTTGTAAAGCTACAAGAAGCCCTCTCAGATCTTGAAGCATTAAAGGTAGAAGCATGAAGCAAAAAGCGAAGATATTGATTGTTGATGACCATCAGGTCAATCGTATGACAGTCAAACTCTCCTTGAAAAATGAAGACTATATATTTTTTGAAGCCCAAAATGGGCTTGAAGCGATACAAAAAGCACAAGAAGAGAAACCAGATATCATCTTGATAGATGCGTTAATGCCACTAATGGATGGATTTGATGCGACTAAAGAGATTAGAGCGATGGAAGAAATACAGAGAATTCCAATCTTGATGATTACGTCACTAGATCAAAAAGAGGATAAGATCAAAGCGTTAGAGTCAGGGGTCAATGACTTTATCTCAAAGCCATTTGATAAACTTGAACTACAAGCAAGATGTAAATCTTATATTGAAATTAGCAAGCTTAATAAAAAGTATACCTTAGCCACAAAAAATGCCATTACAAATCTTCCAAATAAAATAGCTTTATTAAAAGATATCGTATATGAACAAGAGAGCAAAGAGCTCTTCTTAATTAAAATTGATAATTTTGATATGAATGAAAACTTTTTTGGTGTCACTAATGTACAGCATCTAGAGAGGATATTTGTAGAGAAGTTACAGCACTATAGTCAACAGATAGATGCTACCGCAATTTATCATATTGGTAGTGGGAAATATGCACTCTTACTTGATCTAGGGCTACCTTTAAATAAAGAGAGTGTAATCAGTTTTTGTGAAAACATGACTAGTGAAATAAAAAAGACAAAGTACACCTATAAAGAGTATCAATTTGATGTCAATGTTACAGTCGGCTTTGCCACAAATAGTCAAACACTCTATGAGGATGCAAATGCAGTCTTAACAGCTGCCATAATACAAAAAAAAGATTTTTTACTCTCTGCTGATGTGATTGATGAAATCAAAGGGAACCTCAAAGAGAATCTCAATATGTTAAAAACAATCAAAGTTGCTTTGAAAAATGATCAGATATTTCCTTACTATCAACCTATCTACAATATCAAAACAGGTGAACTCAATCGCTATGAGGCATTGATTAGAATGATTGATTCAGAGGGTAAGCTTATTTCACCTGAACCATTTTTTCTCAATATTGCCAAAAAAGGTAAACTCTATCCAGAAGTGACTAAAGTACTTTTTCAAAAAGTACTTGCCAAAATTAGAGAGAGTGGTTATGAGATCTCTGTCAATCTCTCATCATTTGATATTGAGGATCATGCAATGAGTACTTACCTCCTGGAGCTTATGGAAAAAAATCGTGATATTACAAATAAACTAATTTTTGAGCTTTTAGAAGATAAAGATACTGAAGATTACGCCTATGTCAATGACTTTATCCAACAGGCAAAAAAGATGGGTGTTAAAATTGCCATTGATGATTTTGGAAGTGGTTTTTCAAACTTTATTCGTATCATTGAGTTTAAACCTGATATTATCAAAATCGATGGTAGTTTAATTGAAGATATTGCCCATTCTAGTTCACATCAAAAAACTGTAGAGGCGATCAAAATCTTTGCTGATAAAATTCATGCAAAGACTGTAGCAGAGTATGTGACCGATGAGGAGGTTTATCGTAGCGTTCAAGCCTTAGGTATTGATTATGCACAAGGTTTTTATATCGGTAAACCTGAAAAAGCATTTATTGAGACTAAAGCGCTAGAACTCGCTTTTTAAATACTTTTGCCTGCAAGCATTCCGCTTGCCCAGGCAAAATGTAGATTATAACCACCGCAATCACCATCAATATCTAACACTTCTCCACTAAAAAAAAGCCCTTTCATCTTTTTCGACTGCATTGTTTTAGGATCAACCTCGCCTACAGATACACCACCAGCCATCACTTCACAGCTTTTCGCACCTTTAGTCTCTTCAATACTTACTTCCAAGTTTTTGATTGCAAAAGCAAGCTTATTGATCACTTTGCTATTAATTGGTTCAGATAAAGAGAGTTTGGCTTGGGTAAAAATAAGGGAAGTTAACTTTTTATGCACAATACCATTGAGCCATAAACTAATAGGCTGATTTTGAGAGAGTTTCAAACGTTTTTGAAGTAAAGACTTAACACCTTGCACAGAAAGATCTGGTAACAAATCGATAAGAAGCTTCACCTCTTTTTTTCTACTAATGGCAAAGGAGGCATGTCTACTGATATCCAAAATCGCAGACCCTGATACGCCATAATTGGTAAAGAGAAGATCACCACGAACAGACATTTTTGATTCACGCTCAATAAAGATCTTAATAATAGCATCAAGCTTAACTCCACTAGCTTCATGTACAGCACTTTGATGACTAATCAGTTGTACTAATGAAGCAAAAGGCTTTTCAATAGTATGTCCAAACGCTTTTGCAAAAGTATACCCACTCTCACTGCTTCCAAGAGTAGGCATTGCTAACGAACCTGTGGCTATCAAAACGGCTTCAAAATCATACACATCTTCATTACTCTTTAGACGAAATTGTGTTCCAAGTTTTTCAACCTTATCAACTTCACATGAGAGCTTAAAAATAACTCCTAAACGTTGTGCTTCAAAACTTAAAAAATCAACGACAGAAGCAGATTGTAAAGACATAGGGTAGAGTCGCCCATTAGCACCCTCTCTCATCTCTAAACCAAGTTCACTAAAAAACTTCTTCGCTTCATGTGTATTAAATTGATTCAATGCAGGTTTCACAAATGATGGTGATTTACCATGATAGTGTTGAACACTAATCTCTTCATTGGTAATGTTACATCGACCATTACCTGTGGCTAAGATCTTCCTACCCACTTTATGACTCTTTTCAAATAAGCTCACCTTTAATCCTCTTTGGGCTGCAACAATAGACGCCACAAGCCCTGATGCACCACCACCAATAATCGCTACTTTT
>JAHZKW010000086.1 GCA_022600175.1 Campylobacterota bacterium | reverse complement strand
TTTCTATAGGATTTAAATTACACTTATAGTGTTGGATATAATATGTAAGTAGAAAAATTAATTTCTAAATTTTTCTACTTTTGGGAACTGTCAATCATTTTTAGAAATGTAACAGGATTATTACTATTATTAATTTTTTCTACAATTAAACTTTCTGTTTCTACAGGTGTTAAAGATAGTTTTTTACTCAGTAATATTGCTAAGTTTTTAGTATGTTTGCCAGTTCCTGTTTGTGTTTCGATCTTGATATCATGAAAATGTATCATGATATAAGATGTGAGTGGTGATTTTTCTATTTTATCAAGATATTGATATGAAAAATCTCAGTTGTTCCCAGCTTCAAGTTCGATAAAGTATTTATTTGGCTCATATTCAAAGATTGCACCAGTGATAGCATCAGTAGTACTTAGATCCCAAACAATATTGATAAGCGCAACACCATCAAAACTTTTTTCTAAATGTAAAGTTTTTGTTTTGTATCCCTCTTTTTTGACCATAACAGCATCATATTTATTTTTCTTGAGTTTTACACTACAAGGTGTTTCACATTTTGCTTGTCCGTCAATTTCAATCATTGCTCCAGATGGTTTTGATTCAAAAGTAATTGTTTGAGAAGTACCTTTAATGATAGAGGCACTACCAAAAGCCATACTAATACCTAATGTAGCTGTTAACAAAATTTTTTTCATTCATGCGTCCTTTAAGTTAAAATATGTTTAATTATACAAAGTAAAAATTAAAATCGGGTTAAAAATTGAAGAAATTAATATCTATCATGCTTATTTTAAATATAAATATTTATGCAGGTCAAAATATTTATAATCAAAATTATTGGCAAAAGCTACTGCACTTTGAAAGTGGTGTGAGTATGATAGAAAATATAGAGTTTTTTTTATCAGATCAACGTAACTCTATATTATTTAATGAGTTTAATACAACAGTATCTCTTTTAAAAAGTGATTCTGGAAAAGAGATTGCGTGTAATTATCCTGCGAGGTATCAATGGTTAAAAGATCAGGTTGCTTTACCAGAGTATAATTTATCAGAATGTAAAGCCTTACAATCTTTTTTGGATGGTATACAAAAAGATGAAATTAGCTTAGTATTTAGTTCAGAATATCTTAATTCTCCTTCGTCAGCTTTTGGACATGTATTAATCATGTTTAGGGATTTTGATATGCCTATTGAATTAGCAGATGTTGTTCATTTTGCTGCTGAAACAGATAACTCAGGTTTTATCCCTTACTCTTATAAAGGGTTTACTGGTAAATATTTAGGGTATTTTCAACGAGAAAAATTTTTTCACAAAATCTATGAATATAATACATTAGAACAAAGATATATGTATATATATACTTTAAATTTTAATAAGCAACAGATTTTAAGTATTCTTTATCATTTATATGAATTACGTAAAGCATCTTTAAAGTATTATTTTCTAGATCAAAATTGCGCATCTAAAATGATTGACCTTTTAGATATGTCTAACAGTGAGAAAAGATATGGTGATAAAAGCTTTGTATTACCAATTGATACTATTAAACGATATCAAAATAGTTTTACTAATGATGAAATTTTAGTACCTTTTATTGATAAAATCGACTATAGTATACATGAGATGAACGTTACTGAACGAGAAGACTTTCAAAGGATTACGCAACATAAAGAGTATCCAAATAACGATCAATTGAGTGATCTTGTGAAAGAGACGCTTGTTGATTACTCTCAATTTCAATTTCGTAAATTACATAAAAGTTATAAAAATTATGATGCAATTATGCGATTAACATATCAGCCTAAAAATTTATCACTCTATAATAAATCAGTAACACAAGATGCAAATCCTGCTCAGGTTGGCGTTGGTTTGTATAAAAACAATGATCAAAGTAGTTTATTGCTTCACTTTAGACCTGTTTTATCAGGGCTTATAGATATGCCCCAAAATAGGTTACAAGAGTCAGAGTTGTCATTGTTAGAATTTTATATGAGCCTAGGAGATAATAATGAACTTGACCAGTTTAATATTTTGAGTATGAAATCATTACCTAAGCAGACAAGTTATTATAAACCTTTGAGTTGGCAACTCTATTTAGGATTGAATAGAAAAAACTCGAATCAATCCTTGGAATTTGAATCTAAAGTTGGATTAGGTGTCACTAAAGAACTGTTTGATGATTTATCCTATAGTATGTTATGTAGTGTGGGTACCGAAGTTGGTAGGGATGATTTTGCGCTCTATTTAGAACCTCAGATATCACTATTTTATTATCCAATACAGAATGTTAAAGTTGGAACTTTATATAGTTATAAACAGTATCTGTCTGATAATTTTTTATATTATGATATTTTTATAAGTACAGAACGAGATAACTTTTTATATACAATTAATTATCAAAAAGATGATCCTTCAGATCGAGTTTTATTTCAGATCAACTATAATTTTTAATATATTATTCATCCTCGTCATAAGGTTCGAAGTCCTCTTTCCCAATATCACAATCAGGACATCGCCAATCATCAGGTATATCTTCAAAAGCTGTTCCTGGCGCTATACCACCATCTGGATCGCCAACTTGGGGATCATAAATATAGTCACAAATTAAACAGATATATTTTTGCATAATTTAATCCTTTCATTTTATTTATAATTGTAATGCTTGCATGTGTAGTATATGTTTAATCTCATTTTACAAATAATGTTATAATTTACAAAATAGAGAGAGGGAGCGTTGTTTTGAAATTAAAACCGACTAGAAATATTTGTCTTACTGGCCAAGATCCAGTACTCAAGCGTCAAGAGATTAAAACGTATTTCAATACAACTTTTGATACCTATGAGTTATTGTTTGAGATATTGAAAAATGATGAAGCATTTTATTATCGTGCAGATAGGTTACGTCATCCTTTGATATTTTATTTTGGGCATACGGCTGTATTTTTTATCAATAAATTGATTATTTCAAATGTGATTCATCAACGTATTGATCCTACATTAGAGTCTATTTTTGCTGTTGGTGTAGATGAGATGAGTTGGGATGATTTAAATGACAAGCATTATGATTGGCCAACAGTTGAGGAGACGAAACACTATAGAGATCAAGTGAGAGCAGTGGTAAATGAGCTTATTGATACACTCCCTTTAACACTTCCTATCAGTTGGGAGTTACCGTTTTGGACGATTATGATGGGAATTGAACATGAGCGTATTCATTTAGAAACTTCTTCTGTGTTGATACGTCAACTTCCACTTCATTTAGTCAGTGAGTCTGATCTTTGGGATGTTTGTCTTGATAGTGCAGAGAGCCTTGAAAATGAGCTTATAGCTGTACAAGGTGGTCAAGTGACTATAGCACAAGAAAAAGAGCATGCACTATACTATGGTTGGGATAATGAGTATGGTTACCATCAATCAGACATCCCTCATTTTAAAGCTTCAAAATACCTAGTGAGCAACGGTGAGTTCATAGAGTTTGTCAAAGAGAATGGTTATGAAAATGATCTCTTTTGGGATGAGGAGGGGATAGAGTGGCGTAATTTTACAAAGGCGACCTGTCCTACCTTTTGGATTAAAGAAGATAGCAGTTATAAACTCCGTCATATGACTAAGGTAGTACCTTTACCGCTTAATCATCCTGTAGAGGTGAATTATCTCGAAGCTAAAGCTTTTTGTGTATGGTTGGGACATAAAAAAGGAAGAAAGCTAAGACTCCCTACAGAAGATGAATGGTACCGTTTGGCTGATTTTTGTGGTGTGGCTGATGAACCGCAATGGGAAGATCAAGCCCCCGCAAATATTAACTTAGAACACTATGCTTCAACTGTGCCTGTAGATTGTTTCGCACATGGCGATTTTTATGATGTGATTGGCAATGTCTGGCAGTGGAGTGAGACCCCAATCTACCCTTATGAGGGGTTTGAAGTACATCCTGCTTATGATGACTTTTCATTGCCTACTTTTGATAACAATCACAATTTGATCAAAGGAGGTTCATGGATCTCTACTGGAAATGAAGCACTTCGCAGTGCACGATACGCTTTTAGACGCCACTTTTTTCAACATGCTGGGTTTCGATATGTTGAAAGTAGTTATGAAGAGATTGTTAAAGAAAATAGCTATGAGAGTGATACACTGATTAGTCAATATGCAGAATTTGGTTGGGGTGCATCTTATTTTGATATCCCAAACTATCCACAAAGTTGTGCACAAGCGTCTCTTATGTATATGCAAAATAGATCTAAACGAAAAGCACTTGATATCGGTTGTGCTTTGGGACGTAGTAGTTTTGAGTTAGCACGTGGTTTTGATGAAGTGACTGGAGTTGACTTTACGGCACGATTTATCCAGCTTGCAACACGTATGAAAGAGGAGGGTGAGCTTCGATTTACTGTGCCTGTTGAGGGTGAGATTGTAGAGTATAAATCTATCTCTTTAAAATCATTAGGACTTGAAGCTGAGGCAGGTAAGGTCTCTTTTTGGCAAGCTGATGCCTGTAATTTAAAGCCTCTCTATAAAGGTTATGATTTGGTTTTTGCTGGAAATCTCATTGATCGGCTTTATGATCCAAAAAAGTTTTTAGAAGATGTACATCATAGAATCAATAGTGGAGGACTTTTTATTATGACTTCTCCTTATACTTGGTTAGAAGAGTTCACTCCTAAAGAGGCATGGTTAGGAGGTATCAAAAAAGATGGTGAAAACTTTACCACACTAGATGGTCTCAAAGAGGTATTAGGAGAAAAGTTTACACTGATTGATACCAAAGATGTTCCTTTTGTGATTCGTGAGAGTGTAAGAAAGTATCAACACACGATAGCACAGATGAGTGTGTGGGAGAAAAAGTGAATTTTGACAATATCGTTTCTCGAAAGGGAACATATACCGAGAAGTATGATAGTCGAGTTGAAAAGTTTGGTACTGAAGATGTGATGCCTTTATGGGTTGCAGATATGGATTTACCTAGTTCTGAAGCGATTCAAGAAACGCTTTTAAAACGTGTAAAACATCCTATTTATGGTTATACAGGATATTATGATGCCTATTTTGATGCTATTATCCACTGGATGGAAAAACAACATACGTGGTCTATTCAACAAGCATGGATAACACCTATCAATGCCATCGTCACGGGACTTAATCTTGCCGTTGCAGCACTTAGCGATGAGGGTGATGGTGTGATGATTCAACCGCCTATCTATCCGCCTTTTTATACTGCTGTGACTAAGCAAAAACGCATGCTACTTGAAAATGAGCTCAAACTTGTTAATGGACACTATGAGATAGATTTTGAAGATTTTGAGCAGAAGGCAAAACAGGCAAAACTATTTTTATTGTGTTCTCCTCACAACCCTACAGGTAGAGTATGGCAGAGGGAAGAACTTTTAAAAATAGCTCAGATATGTGCACAAAATGATGTATTGATCATCAGTGATGAAGTACATGCAGATTTGGTCTACGCACCTTATCAACATGTACCTATCGCCTCACTCCCTGAGGCTAGAGATATTACGATCACATTGAATGCTCCCTCTAAGACATTTAATGTAGCTGGTATTGTGAGTGCATACGCGATTGTTGAAAACAGTTCGCTGAGAAGACGTTTTTATGAGATATTTAGACGTTACTCTTTGATTCAACCCACACCTATCTCTTTAGCCACAACAGTTGCAGCGTATAGAGAGAGCCATGAATGGCTTGATGCATTGGTACCTTATTTGAAAAAAAATTTAGATTATCTATACTTTCGTTTAGAGAAGATGCCTAAAATTAAAGCGATGCCTATGGAGTCTACGTTTTTACTTTGGCTTGATTGTCGAGAACTAAAACTTGAGGATGAAACACTTTTTATTTGGTTTGTTGAGAAAGCTAAACTAGGATTAAATAGTGGGGCTAGTTTCGGTAATGGAGGCAGTGGTTTTATGCGTTTAAATTATGCTGTATCACAAGATATACTTATAATAGCCATCGATCAGCTTGAAAAGGCATATGAAAGTACTTATAAAACTTAATATTTCCCTTACTTAAAAAGTAGTATTATTAGAAAAACTTATTTTACAAGGAGGATGAAATGCGTAAAACTAAGTTTCTAATGATATGTGCTGTGACAGTGATTGTTCCTACACTTTGGGCTTCTGGGGGTACCAAAGATGTGGCAGATGTGTATGAAAAACGTTGTGCAAATTGCCATGGCGTTAAGGCTGATGGTGTACCTAAAGCAACACCTAGAAAACAGATGGAGGTGAAGCATATGCATGGTGCAGGGATTGTTTCTGATCAGGATGTCAATATGTATGGTTCACCACTGAAGCATTTGACCCAAGAAGAGTTGGTTGAAAAGCTGAGAGACTTTAGAAATCAGAGTTTTGATGCAAACTCTCCAGAGTCTGTTATGCGGGATAACCTTAAAAAGATTGAAGAGCGCGATGGAAAAATTTCAGATACACAGATGGCTGCGTATATTGTCAATACTTTTGGTATAGCAAAATAGTTTTTCAGTGACACCTTTATCTAGCGTGTTATGATAGAGGTGTTGCACCTAATTTTAATTTGATTACGATTTTGATCTTGTCTATGGATATTAACAGAATTTTGGTACTCTTTTAATTTTAAAGGATACTCCAAGATGATCAAATACCTTTTTTTCACCATGTTTATCACTCTGTTTGCTTTAATGAATGTTTATACTTATAAACGATTTCTTTCAAAACTCTCTTTTTTTGCAGGATATAAAAAGGCATTACGTTTCTTCTTTTATATTGTTTCACTTTTTATTATTCTGTTTTTGACTCCACGTTATTATGATATATTCTCTCAAAAAGTCCTTATTGGCTTCTCTTATGCTATTGGAGTGCTTTTCATGTTATTTGTAATGGCTGTGATTTATGATCTTCTTACTGTCACTTTTCATAATGTCCCTTTTGATAAACAGAGACGTCGTTTTATGAAAGTAGCCTTTGATGTTACTTTTTTGATTTTGACGATCTCTTATGTCTTAAAAGGTATTGTCAATGGTTTTAAAGAGCCAATTTTGAGACGGGTATCCGTAAAGCTCAAAGACTTTAAATTGGAAGGTTTTAAGATTATTCAACTCAGTGATGTTCATGTTGGTAATACAATCAAAAAAGAGTTTGTACAAAAGCTTGTGGAGCGTGTCAATGCTAGAAAAGCTGACTTAGTAGTATTAACTGGTGACCTTGTAGATATGGATGTAGATAAAATCAAAGAAGATTTAGCACCCTTAAAAGCACTTAAATCAACATATGGAACCTATTTTATTCTTGGTAATCATGAGTATTTTCATGATGCCTATAAGACGATAAAATATCTTAAAACATTGGGGATTCACGTGATGCTAAATGAGTCAACAGTCATTGCTCAAGGATTTAACCTTGTTGGTATGACAGATGTAATCGGTGATCGTTTAGGGGTGTTTGAGCCTGATTTACCAAAAGCATTTAGTGATATTAATCCAGGTCTGCCTACTATTGTTTTAGCACACCAGCCTAAAATGGTTAAAGCATTGGAGTCTTATAAGCCAGATCTTATCATCTCAGGACATACACATGGTGGACAAATCTTTCCATTTGGCTTGTTGGTATTACTTGATCAACCCTATCTACAAGGGTTGTATCAGCATGATGAAACGACACAGATCTTTGTCTCTAGAGGAGCAGGTTATTGGGGGCCTGCGATTAGAGTTTTTGCAGATAGTGAGATTGTAGAGTTAACTTTGCGGGGAGAGTCTTGAGTTATTTAGAAAAAATCAAAAAATTGAATAATTTTACAATAGACAATAAGATGCAATTTGTCATTGATGATGTACCTATTAGTTGGATTCGAAATAACGTTGTATCTTATTTTATCGAGAGTGGATTTTTTCAAAAAGAGGGGGATATTTTAACATTTTTACCTGTTTATGATGATTTTCAAAGTCGTACAGATGCATTAACACAATTTGCAAAAAAGGCTTTATCTGATGGTGTTACTAACAGATTTATGTCTGAGCCTTATGCTGTACGACCTCTACTTAAGGCACCTCCCTTGTGTTTAGCGGATCGTGGTATTGCTTCGTTGATGGGACTTTTATCCATGGGACAGCATCTTAATGGTTATGTATGTACAGACAAAGGGATAAAGATGTGGATTGCTAGACGCTCCTTTGATAAAGGGAACTATGCTGGTAAATTAGATCATCTTGTAGCTGGAGGACTACCTTATGGTATTGATTTGGATGAGAATCTTTATAAAGAGTGTTATGAGGAAGCGGGGATAACACGTCAATTAGCACAATGTGCTAAAAATGTTGGGGTGGTAAGTTATCAGTATGAGTATTTACGTGGAGGGCATCGAGATATTTTGTACTGTTATGATCTAGAGTTACCTGCTGACTTTACTCCTGTCTGTACAGATGGCGAAGTAGAAGCGTTTTATTTGATGGATATTGAAGAGGTGGCAGATATGGTACAAAAGAGTGATGAATTTAAACCAAACTGTAATCTTGTCATTATAGATTTTTTGGTAAGACATGGTTATTTAACAACGGAAAATGAAGATTATATTGAGATTGTACAGGGGTTACGCTGAGGAAGTAAGGCTACATGTAGTAAGATTTCATTTAAGATAAGCAATGGAGTTTAATATGAATCAATCACTTGAAGAAGAGAATAAGGCCTTAAAAGAGGAGATTGAAGCATTAAAGGCAGATAAGACAAAAGCACTAAGAGATTATAGAGAAGCCCAAGAGCTTGAACCGTATCAAGCAGAGTTGATTAAACTACAACAGCATATAGAGTTACACGATAAAAAGCTTATGATTTTATTTGAGGGTCGTGATGCGGCAGGTAAGGGTAGTATGATAGGTACGGTGTCCCGTTACATGAATCCAAAGCATTATCGTATTGTAGCGTTAGGACGTCCAACAGAAGAGCAGAAGACGCAGTGGTATTTTCAAAAATATGTTGAGCATTTTCCTTCTGCTGGTGAAGTGGTGTTATTTGATCGTAGTTGGTATAACCGTGCGATGGTTGAACCTGTATTTGGTTTTTGTTCACCAAGAGAGCATGATATGTTTATGGAAGATGTAGAAGGGTTTGAAAAGTCACTTACTGATCATGATGTTGTGTTGATTAAGCTCTATTTGAGTGTGGATAAAAAAGAGCAGGCTAGACGTTTTGAAAAACGTAAAACAGATCCGCTTCGTATGTGGAAGCTGAGTGAAATTGATCTACAGTCACAAGCAATGTGGGATGATTTTACACGTATGAAACATAAGATGTTGACCTTAACCCATCATAAAGATGCTCCTTGGTATGTGATTCGCTCAAGTAATAAGCATATTGCAAGAGTAGAAGCAATGAAGTTGATTTTAAATCACTTTGAGTATGAAAACAAAAATATGGATCTATCGTATGTTTATGATGAAGATTTGGTTGTACCTGTCAGTGAAGAGTTAGCTTTGATTGAGCGAAATCATCCTTATTTAAAAGATAAAGATTATAACTTAGAGAATTAGCCAAAAGGGATACAAATATCTGTATCCCCTCACTATTAAAAGCGGTATTTAGCGCCTACAGTAAAATAAGTCGCATCAAAATAATCACCTTGGTCATAGTAGTTTGCACCAAAATTGAGATTAATTTTTTTGGAGAGACGATAATCAGCATTAAACTTATAAGTGATTGCATCAAAGTCACTTAGCCTTTCATCGCTTGACGCATATTTTTGATCTGTAAAAAATGCTTTGTTTCCATTGTAAAAATCAGCTTCACTTTGTGTATAGTAGCGAAGTCCTGCACCGAGTGTCCAATCACTGGTTAGTTCATAGTAGCTATCTAAATTGAGTGTATGTGAATTGATTTTCCAATCATCACTGTAGTAACGGTACTTTGTATGCAGAGTCAGTTGATCATTGAGTGATCGGATATATTTGAGTGTGAGTCCATATGAGGTACGTTCATCAGGTCTTTTCTCAGCAGTAATATAGGGTTGTGTATTGTAGTTTCTAACAATGTTCATGTATGGATTTGTTAAGTACCCATCTTCAATACTCATAAAAATAGCTACTTTTGCAACGGAGTCCTTATCGATCACTTGTGTAAAGCCTAGTTGTGTATTTAAAACATCTGCTGTCATTTTTTTTGATGCACTACTGCTTGTATCACAATCACTGTTTTCTATACACTCTTTGATGAGGATCTCATTTGCTTGGTAGGCTGCACCAAATGAGATAGCTTGATTTTTACTTTCTCCTAACCAATGTAGATACTCTGCACTTCCCTCAAATGAGTAAAAATCACTCTCTGAAGAGTACGCGAGACCTGTGGTTAACTCATCGCGATTGTCAAATCGTTTAGTGAGTGAGACATTGACTGCTGCTCGATTTTCTTCATAATCAACGGGACCATAGACAACGTTTTGTTGTGTTGTGGTACCACGTGAATAGGCAGAGGCACCACTACTGCTATCATGGTAAGTTGGACTTGCTCCACTGAGTGCATCTGCGACAAAGCCAACATTGAGTGTATAGTCTGTTCCAAAATCTTTATTGATCTCTAGATGTGGTGCTGTAATTTCAGCACGATCATTGCTTTCGTTATATTGCATGACTTGCACACTGACATAATCTTCAGCTTGTAATGTGGTGACTGCTAATGCAGTGATTGTAAATAGTGAAAGTTTTTTTAGTTGCATCCACAACCTCCTCCAGCAATACCATTACCACCTTTACTGGCCTCTTTTGAGTAGTAGATATGCTCTTCAAATTTATTGAGTAGTTTATTGGTGCCGCCATCTTTCATAGTTTCTTTTAGCAAGTGTGCCTTTTTCCCATGATTTGACATTTTGCACACAG
Source organism: Campylobacterota bacterium (assembly GCA_022600175.1). Lineage (GTDB taxonomy): Bacteria > Campylobacterota > Campylobacteria > Campylobacterales > QNZT01 > SZUA-1433. The sequence goes on along the minus strand of JAHZKW010000086.1, from coordinate 14,088 downwards.
CCCGTTAAAAATAGTAGACTAAACAGAAGTATTAAGGGGAGTATCTTTTGCATTACTACTCCATCGCTTTGAGATCTTGTTGAATAATGGTATCGATTTTATCAACTGCACCATAAATCACTTTTTGCACTTTACCCTCTTTGATATAAAAGAGTGCAGGCATAGCGATTGGATCAAATGCTTTGATGATCATATTGCTAGGATCATTAACTACGTCAAAATTCAGTGCATTGTTTTGTTTAAGTTCTTTTTGGAAGTCTTGTGCTTTGTTAATATCTTCATCGACATCAACGCCAATGATTTTAGCTTTTGTTTGATCAATTTTACTATTTGCTTTGGAGATAAGTGGAATCTCTTTCTTACATGATTCACACCATGAGGCAAAAAAATCTACGACATAGGTTTTATCTGATTCAACACCCAGGTGTTGAAGTAACGAGGTGTCGACTTGGTCCCCTTTTTGATAGCTATAAAGTAAACTTGTTGTTGCAAGCAGCAGTGCAATTTTTCTCATATTTTTCCTTTGATATGTAATTATTGTTTATGATATCAGGAAAAAGTTAATGAAAGATGGAGGAATATCTAGGGAGAAAGACAGCTTTTTGATAAAGCTGTCTAGGGCATAAAAGGGAGATTATTTACCTATTAAATCAGCGATTTCTTGCATTTGTGCATCACTAAGTGTTGCTACTTGACCTTTCATAAGACCTTTCATTGCTCCACCATATGTACCATCTTTATACCCTTTAAGTGATGCAACGATTTCAGCTTTAGTCATCTCAGACATGACTTTACTTTTACCCAGTGCTTTTTTCTCACCTTTTTGTCCATGGCAACCTGCACATTTTTTATAGGCATCCGCAGATAGCGTTGCTGTACCCAGTGCAAGAATTGAAAGTGCGATAAGTAATTTTGTTTTCATGTGAATCCTTTGTTGTATAGTTTGGTTTATTGTAAAAGAATTTTACGAATTAAACATTGATATAGGTCAATGGGCAGGGTTTGTACAAAAATGCTATAATTTTGCAGGGGAATAAAAAGTAGGGGAAACGTCTATGTATAATTATCATGAAGAGACAAAACATTCATATCAATCTATACGAAATAAACCAAACTATTTAGATTGGAATTTACAACCTTCAACATTTAAGATCTATAACCAATTTGAAAATATGATTATTTTGGAAGGTGAAAATCGAGTACATAATTTTATCTATCGTTTAGGTGGAGTTACTGTCAAAAAACAGTATCCTAATAGTAAACATTATCTACGTACCATTCCGAGTGCTGGAGCATTGTATCCTGTGGAGATCTACTTTCAAGCACGAGATGTGGAAGGATTTGAAGATGGAGTATACCATTTTGATATTGCCAATAGTGCGGTAAAGCTTTTGTATCGATTAAAGGGTGATGGCGTAGAGTCTGTATATGCAGACAATCGCGCAGTTAAGGGGTTTATCTTTTTTTATTCTACACTCTATTTTCGTTCTTTTTGGAAGTACAAAAATAGAGCATTTCGTTATTGTTTATTAGATTGTGGGCATGCTTTGGGTGGAATAGAAGCGAGTTGTTATCTTTATGAACATGCGTATGTCATACATTATCAATTTGATAAAAAAAGACTCAACGATGCTTTTGGATTTGGAAAACAGGAATTTTTTCTCGCTTCCGTTGTAGTAGGTATCTCGACAGAAGATCGTGTGAGTGCATTTGACATGCAGCTTGATGATATTAATCCCGTTTATGAAAGAAGTAGCATGATCGAAGAGGTATATGAGAAGAGTATAGCGTTGCCAGAGTGTGAAAGTAAATATACTTTTTCTCCTTTTACTTTTCATCAAGAAGTTTTTGAAGAGAGTATCTTTAAACGTAGATCTATTCGTAACTTTACAACCTCAATGATTAGCAAAGCATCATATGAATCGATTTTAGAAATAGTACAAAAACCGATCATGAGTGATTGTGATACAGTGGTACAACTTTATGCGATTGTTAATGAAGTTGAGGGAGTGCAAAGGGGGCTTTATCTTGATGGGAAATGTATTAAAGTGGGAGATTTTAGAGAAAAAGCAGGTTATCTCTGTCTCGAACAAGCTTTAGGAAGGCAGAGCGCAGTGACTTTTTTCCTTACAACAAGTAGCCAAAATTATCAAAGTGCCTATCAAAAAGCTGGCATACTTGGGCATAGGATATATCTTGCTTCTGAGTATTTTAAAATAGGTTGTAGTGGTATAGGAGCATATTATGATGATGAAACTAAAGCTTTTTTAGAGACTAAAGATATGATTTTATATGGAGTGACGATTGGAACATAAAAAATTACGAGATTGGTATGCCAAATATGGACGAAAAGATCTACCTTGGCGAAATACCAATGATCCATATCAGATCTATTTGAGTGAAGTAATGTTACAACAGACACAAGTGAAGACGGTTTTGGAAAGGTTTTACTTCCCTTTTTTAGAACGGTTTCCCACCTTAGAAGCTTTAGCCAATGCTGATTTGGATGAAGTACTGAAGTTGTGGGAGGGGTTGGGATATTATACAAGGGCTAAAAATCTCCATAAAGCGGCAAAACTGTGTGCACCCAAGCTTCCCGAAAATTATGATGAACTATTGAAGCTTCCTGGTATTGGGAAAAATACAGCTTCAGCGATTTGTGCATTTGCTTATAAGCAAGAACGCGCAGTGATGGAAGCAAATGTGAAACGTATTCTTTGTCGGATATATGCACTGAAATCTCCTCAAGAAGAGGTGCTTCGTAGATTGGCATTGGAGATGTTAGATCGTAAAAACCCTTTTGATCACAACCAAGCGATGATGGATATTGGATCAATGATCTGTAAGGTGCGAAATCCAGATTGTCAGATGTGCCCATTTCAAGCAATATGCAAGGCGGATGAAGAGGGCTTATATGATTATCCTGAAAAAAAGCGTAAGCGTGTGCCTACTCGGTCTGCTAATGTGGTTGTAAGACATAAACATGAAAAATTTTTTTTGAAGCGTAGAGATGGTAGGTTCTTACATGGTCTATGGGGATTTGAAGTTGTAGCGTCTTTACCTGAAGGGGTATCTAAAATTGGAGAGGTAGTACAGCAATATACACATTTTAAATTTGAGGCAACAGTGTATTGCGTAGAAGCGGATGATCTCTATGATGAGTATCTCTCTTATGATGAGATTGGTACTATAGCACTTTCAGGGGTGGATAAAAAGATACTTGCACTTTTAAAAAAAGATAAATTAGTATAAAACTCAAGCATTAAATTGATTTTTAAGTTACAAAATAATTGACATTAATCTAGCTTTTGTTAAAATAGTCAAACTTTAAAGCTTCTAAAGGTTTGCTATGAAAAATCTGTTAACACTCTTTGGTATATGTGGTTTACTGGTTTCAACAATTGATGCTCGTAATGGTTATGATGAGATTGGGTATATGACTCTAAAATATGGTTTGACTTCTATTGATGATAACATTGACTTTGATAAACATACATTTGCACTAGACTTTATTGGTGAGATGGGACATGAGATTAAACCTAAATTGGATTTGGCTTATGTTAAAGTTGATGCAGATAGTGGTGTTGATTATCTATTGCAAGGTTCCTTAAATGCCTATAAAAAGTCTAATATTGGATATAGCAATATATATCCTTATATCTATGGTGGTTTAGGTTATGAATATGTTGAGGATGGATATGAAGCTTTTGATAGTAGTTTTTATCTTCAGGGTGCATTGGGTGTAGAGATTCCTATCTCTCAACCTGCTGATGATTTGCATCTTATCACAGAGTTGAAATATATGCAGATGATTGGATCAGGTAATAATCAAGATAATGAAGTAGCACTGTTTTTAGGGCTAAAATTGCCTATAGGGGATACCTTCTCTTATTACGATAGTAGTGGGAGTATAGGCGGTCCTGTAGAGAGTTATGCTGAATTAGAAGATGATACACCTGTGATACCAGAATCTCCAAAAGCAATTGTAATACCAGAGTCAACAATGAATACAAATAGAGTTTTTGCAGATAGTGATGGTGATGGTGTACGTGATAGTTTGGATATTTGTCCAAAAACACCCATCCATATGGCAGTGAACAATAATGGGTGTCCAATAAAAGATGAGAAGTTACATATTGAACCTGTAAAGTCTGTAGTTAAGCCTTCACAAAAAAAAGTGACTACATTTCAAGCATTACCTACAACAAGAAAAATTTTAAATGTTCATTTTCAACTAAATTCTGACCAAGTTACAGAATCATCAAGAGAGACTATTAGAAGTTTTGTGGAAGCCGTTAACAACAGAAGATTTTCTAAAATTTTAGTAGAAGGATATTCTGATAGCACGGGAGTTTATGCACGAAATATGTCGCTTTCAAAACGAAGGGCAGAGAGTGTTAAAAGCTTAATGGTGCAGTATGGTATTGATAACGCACGGATACGTGCAGTTGGAAAAGGTCCAGTAAATCCCGTAGCGAGTAATGATACTGAAGAGGGGCGTGCAAAAAATAGACGTATTGAGATTGTCGTAGAGTAGAGAAGCTTTTGAAGCTCTCTACTACTGCGAATAGATTAAAAATTTTAATTATCCACCAGTATTAAAATCTCTTCTCGCATTGGTAATAGCAAGATAAAAACCAACCATCACATCTAAAAGTTGTGCTTCTGCAATAAGCAGTAAAAGTACAGAAGGTTTTTGGTTGAGCTCCATCACAATGTGTGCGATATAGAGTATAATTCCTAAAAGCAACATAAATGACATGATAAAATCAAGCCAAGCACCTGACCCTTTTGGGGCAAACATCGCTGCTTTAATCATCTCATAAGAGAGGGTAAATAGTAAAATAGCGGCGATCATATAAAGAAAGCTATATTCACTGATGAGGATTGAAGGGTCGATATTAAGATACTTTTTTGAGAGTGCTGCATTTTCATAAAGAACGACTAAAATAAGGGGGAAAATATTCATTGGTAGTATATTGATAAAAAATCCCATTTAGTACTCCTGCTGGTATCGATGATATGTAGATTCTAACAAAAAATCATTTAAAGAGATAATTAAACTTTTATTGACGGCATTTAAAAATAATTTCATATTTAATTATTTAGCTTCTCTTTTATTTAAATATTAACTTTAATATAAGATTAAAAATTGTATACTATTGACCTATTAATCTAGTTATTAATAAATTAAATATAGGAAAATTTATGGGAAAATATGTTGATTTAACAAATGACAACTTTGCAGATACTGTTGCAACTGGTGTTACTCTTGTAGACTTTTGGGCTCCATGGTGTGGTCCTTGTAGAATGATCGCTCCTGTGATTGAAGAGTTAGCTGAAGATTTTGATGGTAAAGCTACGATTGCAAAAGTAAATACTGATGAAGAGCAAGATATTGCTATCAAATATGGAATCAGATCTATTCCAACACTTTTAATTTTCAAAGATGGTGAAATGGTAGATCAAATGGTTGGTGCTGCTGGTAAACAAGTACTTGCAGACAAATTAGACTCATTTCTTTAATGAGTACTTTACAACTTTTTAGTTTGAGTCAAAAACAAAGTTGTAATCACTTTATCAAGGACTTTTGTTCTTGATAAAGAAACACAAAAAACGCGGAAGCCCTTTTTCCCTTACCTATGTTTTTGCTTCCTTTTTTGGTGCGGCGATGGTCGCAAGTGCATTTGCTTACCATAACTATGAATTTTCTAAATATAAGTTTTTTGATTTTAAAGATACTGTTTTTTATCAAAAAAGTGATCTATTTACACCCAAAGCAGAAAAATATACCGTTTTAGTTTATAGCTCAAATATGCAAGAGAGTGTAGATATTGCACAAAAAATCAAAGATGATAATGTGATTTTAGCGATAGATTTGTACCAAAAGAGATTTAAAGAAGAAGATAGTATTATACATATCACAAGTGGCATGAATACGCTATTGAAGTTTGTACAGAAGTTTAACATCTACGATGTTCCATGTGTCTTTGAAATTGTTAAATATAAAGATCTAAGGTATAAACAAAATACTAGACTTGAAGTGATTGAATAGATCTTTTGAAAAGGCTGTTTTCAATCTCTTGAAATCTAACATCTATAGGGGAATATATGCTTGATTTAGCAATTATTGGAGGAGGTCCAGCAGGACTAACCGCTGGATTGTATGCGACACGTGGTGGTCTCAAAAATGTTGTAATGTTCGAAAAGGGACTTCCTGGCGGACAGATCATGAATAGCAGTGAAGTTGAAAACTACCCTGGTGTTAAAGAGATCTTGACAGGTATGGAACTCATGGCCCCTTGGCCTGAACAGTGTATGCGTTTTGGGCTCAAACATGAGATGATTGAAGTTGAACGTGTTGAAAAATCAGGTGAACATTTTAAAATTCTTCTTGCTGGTGGTAAAGAAGAGATGGCAAAAAATGTTATTATCTGTACAGGTAGTACACCTAAAAGAGCTGGTTTTGAAGGGGAAGATGAGTTTTTTGGCAAAGGTGTAAGTACTTGTGCAACGTGTGATGGATTTTTCTATAAAGATAAAGAAGTTGCAGTTTTGGGTGGTGGTGATACCGCACTAGAAGAAGCAATATATCTTTCAAATATCTGTTCAAAAGTCTATCTTATTCATAGACGTGATGCATTTCGTGCCGCACCAAGTACTGTTGAGCATATGAAAGCAAAAGAGAATATAGAGCTAGTACTCAATTCTTCAGTAAAAAAAGTTTATGGTGATGCTATGGGTGTCACAGGTGTACTGACGGTAGATAAAGAGGGCAATGAGAGAGACCTTAACGTTCCTGGTATTTTTACCTTTGTGGGGATGAATGTCAATAATGATGTGTTGATGCAAGAAGATGGTACATCCCTCTGTACACTCAATGATAGAGGTGAAATGATTGTTGATTTGAGTATGAACACAGACGTAGAAGGTTTATTTGCAGCGGGAGATATTCGTATTCAAGCAGCAAAACAAGTTGTGTGTGCCTCTTCTGATGGTGCCGTTGCAGCACTTCAAGTGATTGCAAGAGAACATTAAATTTTTGATACAAATTTAAAATATATAAAGATTAAGTAAAGAGGTAAGATGATAAAAGTTGGTATACATGGTTCTACAGGACGTGTAGGTGAGTTATTGATCAATAATCTAAGAGATGATACGCAAGCACAAGCAGTGACATTACATGCGATTGAAGAGTTCAAGTTTCATGTTGCTGAAGATGTATTGATTACAAATGATACAAAAACACTTTTAGACAATGCAGATGTTGTGATTGATTTTACTTTACCCAATGGTACAGAGTCCCTGCTTGAAACAGCGATCAAAGATTGTCCTAGAGCATTAGTGATTGGGACCACTGGACTTAGTAAGCACCAACTCAACTTATTAGAAGAAGCATCAAAATATATGCCTATTTTATATGCTACAAATATGTCTTTAGGTGTAGCGATTTTAAATAAATTGGCACATATGGCATCAGGAGCATTAGCAGACTTTGATGCAGAGATTGTGGAACAGCACCACAGATATAAAAAAGATGCACCAAGCGGTACAGCACTTACACTTGCTGAACATGTTGCTGATGCAAGAGGTCTTGATCTTGATAATGTACGTGTAAGTGGTCGAGATGGTAATATTGGAGAACGTACTAAAGATGAAATTGCAGTGATGGCACTTCGTGGTGGAGATATTGTGGGTCGTCATACCGTAGGTTTTTATAATGATGGCGAGTTTATCGAGATTAATCACACTGCAACGAGTCGTGATACATTTGCAAAGGGTGCCATCAAAGCTGCGAAATGGATCGTCAACCAAGAAAATGGTCTTTATAATATCACAGACTGTTTAGGGATATAAGGGAAGATATGTGTGCAGTAGTCGGTGTATATAACGTTAAAAATGCCTCAAAAGTAGCCTATTATGCGCTATTTGCAATGCAACATCGTGGTCAAGAAGCAACAGGTATAAGCTCAAGTGATGGTGAAAATATCTATACAAAAAAGCGTAGAGGTTTAGTGACTGATGTGTATGCAGATGAGGATACATTTGAACATCTTAAAGGTTCAATGGCGGTAGGACATAACCGTTACTCAACTGCAGGAAGTCACTCTGTCTTAGATGCTCAGCCTATTGCTGCAAAGTATAAACTCGGTGAAATCTCCGTTGTTCATAATGGTAATCTAGTCAATAAAGAAGAAGTACGTCAGCAACTTACCGAAGAGGGTGCGATTTTCCAATCTTATATGGATACAGAAAATATTATTCACCTGATTGCTAGAAGTCAACAAGATAGTTTACAAGATCGTATTATTGAGGCAGTGGATCAGATCAAGGGTGCATATTGTTTATTGATTCAGAGTCGTAAAAAAATGTTTGCAATTCGAGATAAATATGGAGTACGTCCTTTTTCTATAGGAAAATTTGAAAATGGTGGTTATATTGTTGCTAGTGAAACATGTGCCTTTGATCTTGTTGGTGCAGAGTTTGTAAGAGATATTAAACCAGGTGAGATGGTTGTTTTTGAAAAAGGTGAAGAGCCAAAATCAATTCAACTTTATGAGTCAGAGCCTCGTCCTTGTGCCTTTGAATATATCTATTTTGCACGACCTGATAGTGTTATTGAAGGTAAAAATGTCTATGAGAAACGTGTAGAGATGGGACGTAGACTTGCGATTGAAGCGCCAGTTGAAGCAGATATTATTTTACCTGTTCCAGATAGTGGTATTGCAGCAGCACTTGGCTATAGTGAACAAAGTGGTATACCATTTGAGAATGCGATTGTTAGAAATCACTATGTTGGACGTACATTTATTGAGCCAATACAAGAGATGAGAGATTTAAAAGTTAAACTTAAACTCTCACCGATTAGAAAAATTATAGAGGGGAAAAGAGTTGTTATCATAGATGATTCACTGGTGCGGGGGACAACATCCAGACAGATCGTCAAAATGCTAAAAGAGGCTGGTGCGACAGAGGTTCATTTCAAACTTGCATCACCACCTATCAAACATCCTTGCCGTTATGGTATTGATACGCCAAGTTATGATGAGCTTATCAGTGCTAACATGAGTGAAGATGAGATAAAAGAGAAGATTGGCGCAGATTCGCTTTCATTTTTATCACTTGATGGTTTAGTAGAAAGCCTTGGAAGTGAGACTAAATATTCACTTGTGAGCTTTGATGGTAACTACTTTATAAAGTAGTCAATGAGAGAGATATTAACCGCTGGGCGGTACTATAGAAAAAAATATGGATGTAATGTCTATAAGACACCAATATCAATAATGGGCTTTACATGTCCCAATATTGATGGTACTGTTGCCAAAGGTGGGTGCACCTTTTGTGAAAATGAGTCATTTAGTCCAAATTTGACTGAAAAAGGACCAAAGAAGTTTTATCTTAATCCAAATTCAGTTGAAAACCCACATTTGGATAATCAACTACTGCAACTAGAAACGCAATTTAAATATACGAAAAAACGTTTATCAAAAAAGTTTGGTGCAAAAAAGTTTATTGTCTATTTTCAATCATTTTCAAATACCTATGCGCCATTAGAGACACTTAAAGCACTTTATGAAAAAGCGCTTAGCTTTGATCATGTTGTGGGGCTTAGTATTGGAACAAGAACTGATTCGATCACTGAAGAGGTATTGGACTATTTAGCAAAATTAGAGCAAACTACAGGCAAAGAGATCTGGGTAGAGTATGGTATCCAGAGTGTCTATGATGAAACACTTGATGCCATCAATCGTGGGCATAGTGTGGAAAATATGTTTGAGTGGATTAAAAAGACTAAAGAGAGAGGTCTTAAGGTATGTGGACACCTTATCTATGGATTACCCGGTGAAACCCAAGAGATGATGTTAGATAGCGTACGTGCCTCTATCGATTTAGAGATTGATTCACTAAAAATACACTCTATGTATATTACTAAAAATACAATCATGGCAAATGAATATAAACAGGGGAAAATTGATACGATATCCGAAGAACTGTATATTGATACGTTGATGAAAACCTTTCATATGCTTCCAGAGAGTGTCATGATCCAACGTGTCTGCGCAGGTATTGATGATAGTAGTTTACTCTCTCCTCAATGGTGTCGCAACAAACATACACAGATGCAACATATTAAAGAAGCATTCAAAAAAGAGGGATTTATTTACTAATCCCTCATCGCTTCTTTGTCTAACTCTCCACTTTTGAGTTTGTTCATATAGGTTTGAAGCTCTTTTTTAACATCTCCACTTAAGATATAAAGACCTAATATATTTGGTAGTGCCATACTTAAAATAAGCATGAAACTAAAATCTACCATAATGGCGGTACTGACAATAGATGCAATGACTGTAAAAGTTAAAAACAGTACTTTAAAAAGTAGGGAGTATTTTGTACCAAAGAGATATACCCAAGCACGCTCACCATAATATGACCATGCAATCATTGTACTAAAAGCGAATAAAACAATCGAGATTGATAGAATAGTTGGAAACCAGTCGATGACTGTTCCATAAGCTGCTGCTGTGAGTGCTGCGCCTTGTTGTGCTTCAATGAGCTCTTTATAGCCATTTGCAGGGTCATATACCCCTGTAATAATGATAACAAGTGCAGTCATAGTACAGACAATAATCGTATCAATAAAAGGCTCATAAAGTGACACAAGTCCTTGCCTCACAGGGTACTTGACTTTGGCAGTAGAGTGTGCGATTGCTGCTGATCCTAAGCCTGCTTCACTTGAAAACACTGCTCTTTGAAAACCTTGTACAATAACACCGATCATACCACCAGCCACTGCTGTAGGTGCAAAAGCTTCTGAAAAAATCAATCTAAATGCATGAGGAATTTCACTGTAGTTGGTGATAAGTATCCATAGTGATGCAGTAATATAGATAAAGACCATTAAAGGCACAATTTTAACTGTTGTATGTGCAATTCGTTTAATACCACCAATGATTACAGCCCCAGTAACAAGTGCAATACCGATACCAAAAATGATTGGGTAGTTTTGAAAAAATGGTATTTCTTGTTGTATGACGGCTAAGGCTTGTGAAACTTGAAATGTATTACCACCACCAATGGCACCAAAAATCATAAATATTGCAAAAAGTATTGCTAATATCTTTCCTAAACCTGCCATCCCTTTATTTGCAAGACCTTTGGAGAGGTACTCCATACCGCCTCCCATAATCGAGCCATCTTTTAAAAATTCTCTATGTTGTAAGGAGAGAGTTACTTCTGTAAATTTTAATGTCATTCCTAAAAAGCCAGCGATAATCATCCAAAATGTTGCACCTGGACCACCTACTGAAATGGCAATGGCAACCCCCGCAATATTTCCTAATCCTACAGTAGCAGAGAGTGCCGTGGTAAGAGACTCAAATGGTGTAATAAGCCCTTTATCTTCTTTGGTGTGATATTTCCCTGTAACTATTTTAAAAGAGTGTCCTAGCATCTTGAGGTTGACAAAACCCATTTTAAGTGTTAAAAAGAGACCTCCAGCCACAAGCCATGCTACTAAAAAGGGGATGGTTGTTCCTTTGACTTGCCCAAAGAGAATATCAAAAAAGAGCATATTTGCAAAGAAAGTATTAATCGTATTAAAAAGTTCATTCATCTTGTCAGTACCCCTCTTTTTTTATGAACAAAGTAAAGAATCAACCCAAAAGTGATCATAAAGAGTGAAAATTCTTGACCTTTAGTCATCCATCCACAACAGACAAAGCCGATCTGAACGTCTGGTTCTCTAAAGAATTCAGCACTAAAACGTGCTAATCCGTATAATATGATATAGAGTGAAATAAGCTCTCCATCAAAACGTTTTTTGGTACGATACCAGTAGAGAATAAAAAAGACGATAACACCTTCTAAGATTGCTTCATAGAGTTGTGAGGGATGTCTAAGCACTGTATCGACATAGATACCCCAGTTGACATCGGTAGGTCTACCTATGAGCTCTTGATTCAAAAAGTTTCCGATGCGCCCGAAAGTAAATCCTGCAGGAATTGCTACGGCTGCGATATCAAGTAAAAACCATTGACGCATTTTATGTTTGAGTGAAAAAAGTGTTGAAGCGATTAGAAAACCAAGCATCGCACCATGATAGCTCATCCCTCTGATACCAACAAACTCTCCATTTTCACCAAAAGGGTTAAAGATCTGCCAAGGGTGTGTAAGATAATAACTTGTATTGGGGTCATAGAAGAGAATATAGCCTAATCGTGCACCTAGGATAACACCCACTTCAATCCAGATGATATAGCTATCTAGGAGTGCTTTTGTAATAGGTAGTTTATCTTTTTTAACAATCCAATGTGCAACATAGATTGCTAAAAGGAGTGCAGTGACATACATAAGTCCATACCAATGGACTTTGATACTAAATAACTCAAATGCTACAGGGTCAAAGTTTGCGTATATGTGATTCCAAAATTCCATTATTTTTTAAATACCTTAAATCTGTAATATAACGTACTATTGTATCAATTTTTGCTTTATTGGGTATAAATATAGTATTAAATAAAAGTTCACTATGTTCGATATAGACAAAGATAGATATAGAAAGGTTTAGATGTGTATATAAAATATTTTATAGTAAGTTTTATAGCAATTATTTTATTTTTAGGTTGTGGGAGTACAGTTAATCGAGATGTTGAAGGGATAATTACTGACGAGGATCAGTTTACATCAGAAGAGAATATAGATAAAAATAGAGCTGAACTTTATACTCAAGGCGAAGTGATTTTCAAAGATAAGTGCGAAGGCTGTCATGGCAGTTATGGTGAAAAAAAAGCACTGGGTAAAAGTGTAATCGCCAACATGCAAGAGCATGAGTTAATCGAAGCGATGCGTGGTTATAAATCTGGCACAAGAAATAATTATAATATGGGTGCTTTAATGAAAGGACAGGTAGGCAATTTAAGTGATGAAGAACTCACTTCATTGGGGGTTTATATCTATGATTTAAATAAAGAGCGTCTAACTCTTGCAGGCAAAGGTCATAAGCTGTATGTTCTAAAGTATGAAGAAAGTTGTGGTATGAGTAGTAATGATTTTGCATCTCAAAAAAGCCAAAGTGAGTGGACAAAAACAGATGATACAGGTACTTTTATCGATGAACTACAAGAAATTTGTCCAAATGTTACTTTTAAAAAATTATATGAAAAGTACCTTTATGCGTTTGTTTATAGATATGCATCTGATAGTGGCAACATTGTGAGTGAATAGTATGTATTTTAAATGTAAATCATGCGGTTCAAACGCCTATAGCATAAAGCAAAATGAGGTCATTTGTAAACATTGCGGTAGTAGTTATCTGTTGCCTGAAAGTAAAGAGCGTAAGGAAATACAAAATCCACTTAAATATCCTTTCATCTTTTTTGCTGCTATCGTGATACTGTTCATAGCTTTTCAAGCCTACAAAATGACACAAACTACTGAAGAGATTAAAGCGCTAGCAGATCTAAAGCAAGAGCAGACGGTAGATAAACACTCTGTCGTTTCAGTGAATAATACAAATGCGCAAATAGGTACACAGATAATCAACCTCAATGGCAAAGAAGATATGAGATCTAATACTATCTCAGGAAAAGTGGTGCAACATACAAAAATAAAAAATGAGAAAAATATGGATGACTCTGTTGGTTATACCAAAGATGAAAATGGAAATATTAGAGATACGATATATCTTCCAAGACCAAAAACCCGTTTCGATTCTAAAGGAAATATGATAGTTGACAATAAAAATATAAATTTCACAGACCAAAAGATAGAACGATATAGAAATAAAGACGGTCTAATGACAACTGTTGTAACCACTAGTGGTTTTAATAAAAAGAAAAATACCCTCCATCTTGATAAAAAAGGAGTTATTCCACTTATCGGACAAATTGAACTCCCTGGTGGTATCAGCTCAGATGTAAAACTTTCAAAAGATGGAAATACGCTTTTTTATATCTCAAGATCTGATGATTTGTTCATCGTAGATATAGCAAACATAGAGAAGCCAAAAGTCTTATCTAAAACTAGCTTTTTAAGCTTGACTGATATTTTACTCTCAAAAGATGAAAAAAAACTCTATATAAATAGCAA
>JAHZKW010000085.1 GCA_022600175.1 Campylobacterota bacterium | reverse complement strand
TTTTTTAAATAACATTGATTAAGCCAAACTTGTTGTGAAACAAGGACGGAAAGCCATGGGTCTTTATCTTTAAGATTGCCAGGTTGCCAAAATACTTTTAATATTATGAAAATAAGATATTAAACTATTTTGAAACTTTCCTAACTTGTATTACTACTTTTTATAATGCTTAATTATTTTATTTAATTCAATATATTTACTTTTTGTTTATTTTGTTGTGCCAAACTTGTTGTGAAGCAAGGACGGAAAGCTATGGGTCTTTATCGCTAAGATTGCCAAGTTACCATATAAGATGATCTATCTTATATGCTGTTCAAACTTCCTACGATGTAATGGTATACAAATACAATTATATAACTAAGGAAAACGTTATGAAACACCAAAATAAGTTTATGAGTACGATTGCGGCGGCTGCTATTATCTCTTCGTCAACCCTCTATGCCCAGACCAATACTGGCTTAGACAAATTGGTCGAAATCATTCAAAATGATCGCGGTCTACAAAAAAAAGTTTCAGAGACTGATATCGCTACAGCAGCAGATGCAGCAGATAGGATGAATGAAATTATTCTAGAAGCGATGGATGAAACACAATCAATGGACAATGGAATGATCTCAACAGATGATGTGAGAAATGTCAATCGCTATATCGTCCAAACACATGCTCAAGAGTGGACAGAGCTACATGGGGATGATGAAAAAAAAGAGGAAACTGGCTTTCACCTTGTACAAAATGATGGTGCTAAAACAAAACTTTTTGGTAAAAATGCAGTCAATCAAGTTGCTGATGGTATCTATCACTTAGGATTTCCAACTGACCATAATAAACGTCTCTTAAATGAAGATGGCAATAAAAACAAAAGCTTTAAAAGAGTTGCACTTTGGCTCAATAAACTCCTCAAAGATGACCTCGCAGCAATAGAGTTAAGTGATCAAGTGGTAGGTACTACAGAGAGTGGACTAGATGTAATCATTGACTATATGTATAGTGATGCAGGATTACAAAAAAGAATCTCTGTAGGAGATATTCATGAAGCTGCCAAAGCAGCGGATAGAATGAACCAAATCATCATCACCTCTATCCAAGAGCTAGGTCTTGGAACAGATGGCGAAATCTCAAAAAATGATGTTCGTGAACTCAACCAATATATCGTTGCAAACTACCAAGAAGAGTGGAAGATACTCCATGGTGATGACGAACAAAATGAAGAGACAGGTTTTCACCTTGTACAAAATGATGGTGCCAAAACAAAACTCTTTGGCAAAAACCTCTTTAACAGTGTAGCAGATGGTATATACCATCTAGGCTTCCCTACAAACAGCACTAAACGTCTCCAAAACGAAGATGGCAATGCCAATAAAAGCTTTCGTAAAGTTGCTATTTGGCTCAATAAACTCTTAGCAGAAGATCTCAAAGGTGATCTGCTCTAAAACACAAAACCTTTGGTTCTACAGGGAGATGACCTCTCTGTAGAACACATCTCTTGACACCAATCAAGATAAAAACTGTCTTATTAAACTACACTTCCTTTTAAATTTTTAATAAGGATATCACGTATGAAAGCAATTTTTATCTTACTCTATTTAGGGGTTTACTTTGCATTAATGGCAAAGCCTGCATTGGAAAACCAAACATGCAAAGCTTGTCATCCTAAAATATACAAAGAGTACCAAAACTCTATGCACCGAAAATCCTCCATCTACAATAATGAAGTACATCGTGCGATATGGGAAAAACACCCTGCTTCTAAAAAAGGCAACTACAAATGTGCCACGTGTCACACCCCCTCAGACCATGACCTCATATCAGGAAAAAGTAATCTACACAAAAATGCAATCCAAACCTCGGAACCTATCTCTTGTCAACACTGTCATCAAATCCAAAGTATAGAAAAACATCAAAAAGCAAATAAAAATATTCTCACAACAAAAACAAAAACAAAAACATTTTTTGCAACAGATCATGTTAAAAAAGGGACAAAGTTAGAGTATAAAGATAAAAAGATGTTTTTTGGATTACTCTCGAAAAAAGTAGGCTCACCCTATCATGATATAGACTATAGCAATGAAAACTACTATACAGGAGAACTCTGTATGGGGTGCCACTCACATAAACAAAATAGCCATGATTTCGCTATTTGCGATCTTGAAGTCAAAGAGGGAGACTCAAAAGAGACATGTATCAGCTGTCATATGCCTCAAGTTAAAGGGAGTATGGCAAATCAAAAACAGACCCCAACACACAGTTTTCACGGTGCCACGGCACTCACTTTAAAACCAAACCTGCTCTCTAAATATATAGGATTAACCTTAACTCAAAAAGCAGAAGGATTTACGATCACGCTTGAGAATCATGCTAACCATACACTAGTACCACACCCTTTACGTGTTGCAAAACTCAAAGTTGAAATCTTGCGTCATGGTAAAACCATCACTTTAAAATCAAAAACATTCAAAAAGGTTATTGGTACAGCAGGTAAAGCTACTATGCCTTGGCTTGCTGACTCAGTCATCAGTGATAATAGCATCAAAGCTTTTGAAAAAAGAGCGTTGTCCTTTACACAAAAACTACAAATAGGTGATCAAGTCACTGCCACTTTTGGATATCATATTGTCAACGAAAAAAGCGCAAAACTTCTCAATATTCAAGAGCAGAAAAATCTAGACTTTATTGTTTTGACCAAAAAACAATTTACACTTTAAATAGTAAAAAAGAAGGTGTTACATCTCCCTCTTTTTTGTCCCCACAAGCCAATAGGCAATAGCTAAGCCCACAATCACAATAGCAATGACTAAAAGCTCATTTGTTTTTTCTCCTGAGAGTGAATAGATCAAGACTTTCCGTATCAAAGCGGCCATCGCTAACATGATAAAAGCACCGATAGCAAACCCCTTCCCCTGTAGATGTTTAATCTCTTCATGAATAAGCTCAATTGCGGCCCATAGAACCAGTAAACTACCCAATACAGTCAAAATACCTTTCTCTATACCTATGTCTGAAAAGAAGAGTAGATAAACATCATAACAAAAAAGCCCTATCGCAAAAAATGCTACCAATGCCAATGCCCCTGCAAGTAAAAAATTAATATAAGAGGTAAACTTCTTTAAACTTGAGAGAATCGACTTTTCAAACTTAGACATGGATAAAAACTTGCTTAGCTCCTCTTCACGATAAGAGCTGGTCAATACATCAAGATTAATATCGATGATCTTTTCAGCAGCTTTCAATTTGTTTGCATAATCTTTCTCATCAACATAATAGTTCTCTATCTGCGATGAGACAAAAAGGCGAACATACGTAAATGCAGCATTGACATAATGGGTAGGTAATCCGATCTTGACATGAATCTCTCCTATCTTATAAAGATTCATAAAATAGTTGATATCATATGTACCGCTAAAGAGATTTAAAAACCACTGCTTGATCATGACACGATGACGTGCAATGATTTCACTGTTGGTTAAAAACTTTGCAGTCTCTCCAAAATCCCAGATATAATTGTAAAAACCTTCAATAAACTCTTCAGCAACCTCTTGCATATAAGGTTTAAGCTTCACTAACTGATCAATGTCTTGCTGTAAAAATTTATAATGTTCTTTCACACTTTTATAGTGTTGAGGCATTTTCTTCCTTTTTTGAAAATAGTAACTAAAAAAAGGATGCCTCCATATTGATATAAGTCAATGTATTATAGGTAGAGTTTCTGTTATAGTTTTATCATCAATATAGCTAGGAGAAGAGAAACATGACTAACGATATCTTATCTATCATTCAAAAAAATTTTCCACTTACAAGACGCCCTTTTTTACAGATTGCAAAAGAGCTTGAGATCACAGAAGATGAAGTCATCTCAATTTTGCAAGAGCAAAAAGAGCAAAAGATTATCCGCCAAACCTCTGCCATCTTTGATACTAAAAGTTTAGGCTTTAAATCTTCACTCATCGCATTTGAGATCAAAGATGAAGATATAGATCATGCAGTCTCGGTGATCAATGCCCATCCAGGAGTATCACATAACTATGAGCGAGATCACAATCTCAACATCTGGTTTACGATTGCAGTTGATCCAAAGTCCAAACTTGGGTTGGAACGTAGTGTAGAGATCTTAGCCCAAAAGGCCAACGCACAAAACTATGTGATTTTACCAACATTAAAGATGTTTAAAATCTCCGTCAAACTCAATACAACAGGTAAAGATGCAAAAAAAGAGAAGGTTAAAAAGTCCGTTAAAAAGGAGATAGAACTCACCCCTTTGCATTATGAAATCATCAAACTTGCACAAGAGGATATAGAGATTGTCCAGCGACCATTTGAACATATCGTGAACAAACTTCGCATCGACTATGATACGCTCTTTATTATGCTCAAAGAGCTTCAAGATGCAGGTATCATGAGACGTTTTGCGGCAATCTTAAACCATCGTCGAGCAGGATTTAACGCCAATGCGATGACAGTATGGGATGTTGATGAGGCAAAAGGAGAAGAGATCGGAAAAATCGCCGCACAGTTTAGTGCAGTCAGCCACTGTTATCTACGTCCAAAGTATCCAAACTGGCAATACAATCTCTTTACAATGATCCATGGTAAGACCACAGAAGAGACCAATGCAATCATCGAAGAGATTGCATCTGAAATAGACCATAAAGCAAAACGCCCCCTCTACTCTACAAGAGAGTTTAAAAAAGTACGGCTAAAATACTTTACGCCGTCATTTTTAGAGTGGGAAGAGAGACATTTAAAGGAGAGTGCATGAACTTTTTAATGCTTGAAGGTGGATACCTTGCAATAGCTACTTTTATTTTGATCGTCACAGCCATTGTAACTACACGTCCTTTTATGCCTAAAAATGCTTTTAAAAAAGGATTTGGGCTGGTTTTTGCATTTTTAGCGATTGCGATTGGTTTGCACTACTATATTACTACTAACCGTATGGATGTGGTACAAAGTGCCTTTGATAATGGTGAAGTGATTATCTGTGAAAGCAAAGCACTACGCAAAGCGGCACGTACAATATTGATAGAAAAAGAGAAAAACTGGCAACTGCAAAATGATATCTTTGTCTCACCAGAGTATGAGAGAGGATTTCACTCCGCACGTTGTCTAGTACATATATATTAAGGAATTGTTATGGAAAAAAAACCTATAGAAGTTACAGGTGCAACCGAACCATTTTTAACTTATGAAGAAGATGGCATTACCTATTATGAATTTGACTCAAGTCTTTGTACACCTCCTGCTCCTATGGTCAATGCCATGAGTGGACTCAAACTTATCGATACCCCCGATAAAAGACTTATTATGATCAACATGAAACAGCCTATGGGGCTTTTCCCAAAGATTGAAAAGGACTTTTCATGGAGAGTTGAAGAGCTGGAGGATGAGAAAGTCAAACTTACTTTCTCTCGCAAATCAGAAGGTGACACACAAACAGATTTTGATAACAATCAGTGTAACGGTTAAGTCATGAACGGGGGACTCAACTTTACCTTTGCACCACCCTCACGGCTGGTGACAACCTTTTTTAGTGTAGGGGCACTATATTATCTCATCGCAGCATTAATGTTTTGGGATGTTGATTTTTTAAAGGTACACTATCTTGAACCAAAAGCTGTAGGTTTTATCCATCTCTTTTTACTCGGATTTGTGATGAGTGTTATTTTTGGGGCGATGTACCAACTTATCTCAGTGATATTAGAGATACCACTCTACTCCAATGATCTAGCCTATACCCATTTAGCACTGTTTGTCGTAGGAATTGTTCCTTTTTTTAGTGCTTTTTTTATCGATGACCTATTTGCCTATTTAGGGTATGGATCTATGATCTTGTATCTCTCCTTTTTGCTTTATGTACTCAATATCTTTCTCTCTTTAAAAAAGGTGAAAAAGTTTGAGATCAAAGCCTATTTTATCTTAGCGATTCATACTATACTATTTTTGGGTGTGAGTTATGGACTACTCGCTTCTTTAGGCTTGGTACATGGAGAGATTGCATTTGATACTGTTTCACTTGCACATACCCATATCGTTTTGGTCTTATTTGGATTTACAGGGGGATTGATCGCAATCATTGCGACAGTACTGCTACCAATGTTTATGCTCTCACATAACTTTAATAAAAAGATCAGTAACTACCTGCTTATGGGAATCATCGCTGCATCAGTTATGGCACTGTTTAAGTGGTATGAAATCTCACAAATGTTTATGATCGCTTCGATATTTCTACTGGTCTATCAACTCTATGATATCTTTACCAAGCGTATGCGAAAACATCTTGATATCTATGCACTCGATATGTTAACCAGTGGTGGTTTTTTGCTGCTTGCTGCATTTTTAATCCCTTTTTTACAAGAAGCGATGATCAACAAACTCTTTATGATCTTTCTGCTTTTAGGGTTTATCAGCTCTTTTGTTGTGGGACATATCTATAAAATAGTCCCTTTCTTGGTCTGGAATGAGAAATTTGCACCTTTGGTAGGGGAACAAAAAGTACCTATGCTTGCAGATATGGTACATCAGAGAGGTAGTCAAATAGAATATGGTGCAAAAATCGCCGCCCTGCTCTTTTTAACCTTCGGTGTATTAGCAGAGAGTAGTATGTTGATTACGATTGGAAAAGTACTCTTTATACTCAATGCCCTTTTAGTCGTGGCAAATGTAATCTATATTTTTAAATACAAAGGATAATACATGGCATATACAACAGATGATATCTATAATGCAATCAGTACTGTAATAGACCCAGAAGTAGGTTTTAACCTCGTTGAAATGGGTCTAATCTATGATGTGGAGCTTGAAGAAGAAGATGCAGTATTAGTCACTATGACACTCTCAACCCCTTCATGTCCACTACATGAGATGCTTCTAAACTGGACAAAAGAGGCTGTACTCAAAGTAGAAGGTGTCAAAAGTGTCGACGTTAACCTCACGTTTGATCCACCATGGAATCCAAGCATGGCAAATGATGACGTGAAAAAGAAGTTAGGCGCAGCGTAATAGAGATTTCAAACCATACTGTATTTTAAAATACTATTGATTAAGGATAAGTCAATATAGAAGATTTATCCTTCCTACTATATACTAACTTATGATGATCAGAAAAAACACTTATCAGAAAAAATCAATCTTCATAGCTTTTTTTTTATTTTGTATACAATTACAACTATATGCACAACCTTCTCTATTTAATGAAGAAGAGTTATCATACTTAGCAAAGAAAAAATACCTTACTATCTGTATCGATCCTAATTGGATGCCTTATGATGCACTGATAGAAAATAAACATACAGGTATCAATAGTGCTTTCTTAAAAATTACAAGTGATAAATTAGGTATACCTATTCATGTGGTTCCAACGTCAAGTTGGGAAATGTCACAAAACTTTGCAAAAAAGCGTCGATGTGATTTACTCTCTTTAGCAGGCATCACAGAAGAACGAAAATCATATCTAAAGTTTACCGACCCATATTTTGATGTCATGATTATCTTGGCCACTATAGGAGACGAATCCACAACTATTGATATTGAAGCGATTGAAGATGAAGCCATAGGTATTGTTGAAAATCATACCTATCTCGACACTATAGAAACAAACTACCCCTCAATTAACTTGGTAAAATTCTCTACACTCAAGCAAGCCCAAGTTGCACTAAAACAAAAAAAAATATATGCACTCATTGAAAACTTACCAACTATAGGATATGAAATCCAAAAAGGTGAATATGATGATCTAAGAGTTAGTGGAACTTTGAAAGAAAAATTACGATTAGGTTTTGGTGTACGTAATGATCAAGCAATACTTTTTAATATTATGCAAAAGATATCACAAAGCTTTGATTTACACCAAAAACAAGAAATTCAAAATCGCTGGTTTGCAGTACGATATCAAAAACAAATCAATAAAAAGCTTTTATATAAAGTGATAATAGCTTTTACTTTTGTCCTTTTACTATTTTTATTACGATACATTATCATACATAAAACAAATAAGAATCTTTCAAAACGTGTGCAAGAAGAAGTACAAAAGTCTCAAGAGAAAGATCGTATCTTATTTGAACAAAATAAATTAGCCGTCATGGGTGAGATGCTTGATAATATCTCCCATCAATGGCGTCAACCACTGGCAGAAATCAATGCTTCAGTTATGATGATTGATCATAGACTTCATCAAACTGATATGATTGATAAAGCAATTGAAAAAGAACTTTTAAGTATTGAGCAGGTTACGCAATATATGTCAAATACCATTGATGATTTTAGAAACTTTTACGGTAAAGATCAAGAAGAGTTATCTTGCAATATACAAGAGTGTTTAAGACGTGCTAGTTCAATCCTCAGTGCTTCATTACAATGTCATAATATTGATTTAGTCTTTCATCACCAAAAACCAATTTATGTTAAAGCCTCCTCGATGAAACTTCAACAGATTATCATCATTATTTTAAGCAATGCAAAAGATATTTTAGTAGAACGTCACATTGAAAACCCAAAAATAAATATTGACCTTGTATTGACCCAAACACACTGTACCTTAAATATTTGTGATAATGGTGGTGGAATCGAAATTGAAAACCTTGAAAAGGTTTTTGAACCCTACTTCACAACCAACAAAAAATCACAAGGACGCGGACTAGGATTATATATCGCTAAAACATTAAGTAAAGATATACAAGGGACACTGCAAACACACAATAAATTTAAAGGGGCATGCTTTGCTCTCACCCTCAAACGAACATACTAAATCCAATTATTCTCTTTTATATATTGAGGACAAAGATGAAGTACGTGCAAAATACTTATACTACTTTAAACAAAATTATGAAAAAGTATACGAGGCACCTAATGCCAAAAAAGCACTCGAAATCTATAAATTATATAAACCTAGAATCATCATATGCGATATCAATTTACCCGATATAAATGGATTAGAAATACTAAAGATCATTCGTCAACATGATCATCAAACACGAATCATTATGCTAACAGCATACTCTGATACGCCAAAATTATTAAATGCTGTAAAACTAAAATTAACTGACTACCTTGTCAAACCTGTTAGCAGAGAGTCATTAAAAAAAGCCTTACAAGTGGCACATTTCGAGATTGAAACATATGAAGTGACTTCAAAAAAACGCCTGCTATTCAAAGAAAACTATTATTGGGATTATCTCAGTAAGTCTCTTTACCATCACAATAATGAAATAATATTAACACCAAATGAGCGAAAGTTACTACAACTATTTTGTGATCATATAAACATCACTATCTCTTATGATGAAATGATCGAAGATATTTGGATAAACTATGAAGAAAATAAATACAATGCAATTAAAATTTTATTGAAAAATTTACGCAAAAAACTACCTTTTGAAACCATCAAAAATATTTATGGCGAAGGTTATCGTCTCAATATATCATAAATAAACACCAAAATTGAGTTACTTTTATCAAAAAGACCCTACTACGACACTCTTATATGCTATCGTTTTAACATTGATAATAATTATCGATACTAAAACTAAACTTGAGGAAGAGAAATGAATACACCAAAGAGACATTTCATGATGAGTATTGTTGCATTAGCTGCACTACCTTATTGTGCAATTGCTGCGGATGTCGTTAACATAGGAACAATAGATGTTGAAGGATCCCAACTTTCTGGACATAGTCCACTTAACGGATATATACCAAAATTAAGTGCTACAGCAACTAAAACAGATACAGATATTCTTGAAACGCCACAATCTATTTCTATTGTAGGCCAACAACAAATCCAAATTATTGGTGCCGAAAGTATCATGGAATCTTTAAGTTATACTCCAGGTATCTCTATAGGTAATAATGATGCTGATATTTGGGAAAGTTTTTATATTCGTGGCTTCAAATCACGTAGAATTCGTCGAGATGGAATGACCTATCAAGTAGATGCATGGGATGGACAAACAGAATCATACGGTATCGAAAGAGTTGAAGTGCTTAAAGGTCCCTCTTCAACAATATATGGAGGAGATGAACCTGGAGGGACCGTTAATATGGTAAGTAAACGTCCAGCGGGTCAAACACATCATGAAATCAAAACAGAACTTGGTAGTGAAAAACATAAACTTTTTGCATTTGATCTAGGGGATAAAATCGATAACCAAGGTCGCTATAGTTACCGTTTTATAGGATTAATTAAAGATGGTCAAGGTTTTAGTGATAACACTGAGTATCAAAGATTATATATCGCTCCATCTTTTTTGTGGCAATTATCTGAAAATACCCTTATAACATTTTTAAGTGAATTCCAACGGGACAATGCAACTCCACTTGAATATGGTCTTCCCAAAGAGGGAACAGTCGTTTCAAACCCAAATGGTACAATTCCGCAAACAGCTTCAATTGTTGAACCAGGTTTCGACAACTCTGAAGTCGAACGTTACTCTCTAGGTTACATCCTAGAGCATCAATTTAGTGAATCACTCAAACTACACCATCAATTACGTTATTTTCATGCTTCTAATGATTTACAATATATGAAATTTGGTGATTTTAAAGAAGATATGCGTACATTAGAACGAAATAGTGCTTCAAAATGGTATCGAACCAGTAAACAAATTACTATAGACAATTATCTTCAAAGTGAACTTAATTTTTCAGGTATTACACATAAAATTCTAACTGGTTTTGACTATAGTTTTGACGAACTGACTTCTGAGCGATATGATATCAGTGTAACCAATGGTGATATTGATATCTACACCCCACGTTACGGACAAGCAACTTTTTCAGATCCTGAATATAATAGTGGTTCACGTTATGAAAAAACTGAACAAATGGGTATTTACCTTCAAGATCAATTCAAAATTGATAAATTAAGTTTAACCTTTGGTGGACGCTATGGTAAAGCAGAATGGGGAGAAAAACCCTTTGATGGATCTAAGTCTTATGAGTTAGAAGATGATTCTGCATTTACAGGAAAAGCTGGGGCCGTTTATCTTACGAATATAGGATTAGCACCTTTTGTAAGTTATACACAATCTTTTAAACCACAAGGTGGTTCAGATCGCTTAGGAAATCGTTTTGATCCAACAGAAGGAGAACAATATGAACTAGGTATCCGTTATCGGAACAAAGCTGAAAACGCACTAATATCAATGACTTTATATGATCTTACAAAAACCAATGTAAGAACACCTGATCCTATTAATCCTGAATTTAGCGTACAAACTGGTGAAATTACATCAACAGGTATAGAACTAGAAATTCAAGCAAAGATCAATGAAACACTAAATATCTTTGGAGGATACA
This sequence comes from Campylobacterota bacterium, assembly GCA_022600175.1. GTDB lineage: Bacteria > Campylobacterota > Campylobacteria > Campylobacterales > QNZT01 > SZUA-1433. The sequence goes on along the minus strand of JAHZKW010000085.1, from coordinate 17,713 downwards.
CTTATACCGATGCACGAACAACAAAAAGTAATAATCCTGAAGAAGTTGATCAAGCGACTAAAAACATACCTAAAAAACAGTTTTCACTCTGGGGCGATTACAACTTTCAAAACTTCGGTTTGCCAAACCTAAAAATGGGTGCAGGAATAAGGCATACTGGAGAAATTGACAATGGCAGCTATGAAATAGATAGTCATAGTGTTGTAGATACAATGATAAGTTATCAAGGTAAAAAATATTCTTTACAATTAAATGCCTCAAATCTATTTGACAAAGAATATGCAGAGGGTACGTATAACTACTTTTATGGTGAACCTCGAAAAATCAAAGCCACTCTCACCTATCAGTGGTAATGGAGGTATTGTCTTTGCGCAGTTTCATTTTAGTCATGCATCGATATGTTGGACTCAGCCTATCTGCTTTCATTATAATTGCAGCAATCACAGGAAGTATTCTTGCATTTAATGATGAACTTGAACACTTAATTAGTCCTGAACTATTTATCGTTGATGTTCCTAAAAGCACTAAAGGAAAGTTAGATCCTTTAGTGCTAAGAGAATTAATTCATACAGCCTATCCTGATATACAAACAGACTACATCCCCTTACGACCAAAAGCTAAAAATGAAAGTTTTTATATGTCTGTTTTTCCTAAGGAGCATACCAAAATAGACTTTGATCAAGTATTTATCAATCCTTATACTGGCATAATTTTAGGAACAAGAATGCGAGGTGATTTAACACAAGGTAAAAAAAATATTATGCCTTTCATCTATAAAATGCACTACTCTTTACTTTTAGGAGATATTGGTGAACTCATTTTCGGTATTATAGCGCTAATCTGGACACTAGACCTTTTAATCGTACCTTATATCACACTTCCTAAAAAATCTTTTCGCAAACATAAATTATGGCTTATTAACTGGTGGCAATATGCTTGGCGTATTAAAATATCACACTTTTTTTCTATTAAAAAATTCATCCATACCCATCGTAGTATTGGTTTATGGTTATGGCCTATGTTATTTATCTTTGCATGGAGTAGTGTCTATTTTAATTTAGGTCATATTTATAAGCCAATTATGCATTCAGTGTTTACCTACCAAGTTTCTAATATGCATCCCAAAGCAGAAATAAAACATCCAAAACTAAACTTCCAACAAGCACTTGAACATGCTAGAATACTCATGAAAGATCAAGCAAAAAAACATCATTTTTTAATCCATTATGAAGACTTTATAGGTTACTTCCCGGAAAGAAATGTCTATGAATATTTTGTCAATAGTACGCTAGACATTCTTAAAGATGAAGGTAAAACACGCATCTATTTTGACGCAAATGATGGTACGTTATTATCATTAAGGATACCTACAACAAAGGCCTCGAGTGATACGATTACAAGTTGGATCACTGCAATTCATATGGCTGCAATTGGGGGTATTTGGTTTCAAGTTTTTATTGCTTTAACAGGTATCATGATAATTATATTAATCTTTACAGGAATCTTATTATGGTTAAAAAAGCGCTAGAAATCCAATATGTTCTTTTCATATATACTATTGATAATAATCAACTTACTCTATCTTTTCCTCTGATATAATCAACCAGAATTTATAGACTTATTAAGGACTTATATGCCATACCCACTCTTTTATGATAAAGCAGAGAAAATCACGCTCTATGATCCTTTAGCAGAGTTTTTAGGGAGTTTTGATGCGGGGCTGATCAAAGTGCGTTATCGAGATATCGCAGAGTTTGCAGGACATAGCTGTCCTACCGTTGCAGGTGCATACCTTATGAGTGTGCATGCACTCAAGGCACTCTATCCAGATAGCACACCTGTGCGTGGAGAGATCAAGGTCGCCTTTAAAGAGTCTTTAGAAGAAGGGGTTGCAGGAGTCATCGCCAATGTCATCACCAATATCACAGGAGCAACTGAAAGTAGTGGTTTTAAAGGCTTAAACGGTAAATTTGTCCGACATAACTTAATGGCATTTAACGCACCCATCACCTCAAGTGTGCGATTTACCAGAATAGATACAAACCAAAGTGTTGATGTTTTCTATAACCCTTCTATAGTACCAGCAGATCCAGCGATGCAACCTCTAATGCAAAAGATGATGAAAGGTGCTGCAAATGACGAAGAGAAAAAGCACTTTGGTACACTATGGCAAGCACGAGTAGAGAAGATACTTTTACACACAGAGCAATACCCAGAGCTTTTAACACTCAAAGCCGTATAAAAAACTCTTCATACCTGCCGATATTTCTTGTAATCACTTTACAGGAGGTGTCGGATGTTTTTTAATCAACAAAAAAAACACTCAACAGATCTAGCGGCATATCAAGAAAAAATCAATGTCCTAGAACAAGAACTTACTACATATAAACAAGCTGCTTCATTTTCGCAAGAAGAGATGCTTATCATCATAGACCAAGAACAGAATCTCATCTTTGCTAATGACAAAGCACAAAAAACAATCAATGACTTTACGATGTTGATTCAGCATCTTGTACAAGAAGAGAACCAAATTACGATCAAAGGGTGTAGTGGTAAATTTACTAAAAAGATACTTGATAATGGTTTTATCGTCTATAGTATCATCAAAACAGATATCCGTACAGATAAAGATAGTAACCTCCTGACCAAACATCAACACTCCATCCACTCTGCACTTCAAGATACACAGCAGATCTTCTCTTCTATGCTTGATGATCTCAAAATCATGAAAAATGGTTCATGTGATATCGCTAAAGAGTCAGTCAGTGGTCTCATCGTCTCACAATCAGCATCAAACAACATGGACAACCTCAACTATCATATGCAAAATGCTGTAGAGAGTTCACGTATGTTAAATGAAAAAAGCCAAGAGATATCTAATGTCATTAACCTCATCGAAGATATCGCAGATCAGACCAATCTGCTTGCACTCAACGCGGCGATTGAGGCAGCACGTGCTGGAGAACATGGACGTGGGTTTGCTGTTGTTGCTGATGAAGTAAGAAAACTGGCAGAAAAAACACAACAAGCAACTAAAGAGATCTCTTTAGTAGTAAACTCTATGCAACAGGAGAGTTCACAAACAGAACAATCAACAGAAGAGATTAGTCAAAAAGTATCTGAAACTAAAGAGCAGATCGACAAACTCAACACCACAATCGTTGCATTTGAAAAGAACTCTTCACGCTCAGTCTATGAAGTAGAATATATCAGTGATAAAATCTTTACTTCTCTTGCTAAGATCGATCATGTTATCTATAAAAATAATCTCTATGCAATGCTCTTTGGTGAGAAAAATGAATTTAATGCAGTTTCACATCATCAGTGTCGTCTAGGGGAGTGGTATGAAAGAGGTACGGGCAAAGAGACTTACTCAAATGTCAAAGCCTATAGTAAACTAGAAAGACCTCATGCAATCGTACATGAGAAGGCAAATCAACTTGCCAATGAGTGTAGCGGTACGGAGGTAGTTTGCTCTAAAGCACATATGGAGACACTGGTAGATGAGATTGAGACGGCTAGTCATGAAGTCTTTAAAGTCTTAGATGAGATGGTTGAACAAAAATCAGAAATATTAATGAATGAAGCTAATAAGGCACTATTTGGAGATATCAAAAGGAGAAGAGATGCAAAAGAACAAGTATAAAATTGCCATCGTGGATGATGAACATGAGATCTTATCTGTACTAGAGAGATACCTCAACAAAAATGAGCACTATCAGGTAAAAACTTTTTCAAACCCCTTGCAAGCACTCTCTTCTATTGATAAGAGTTACGATATTGTACTATGTGATATCATGATGCCACAGATGAATGGTCTTGATCTATTGGATAAACTCTTAGCAAAAAACCCTCAACTTCAAGTGGTCATGATGACTGCCTACTCCACACTCAATACACTTTTAACATCACACCGAAAAGGTGCACAGCAGTATATCATGAAGCCTTTTACCTCACTCAAGGCACTAGATGAAAAGCTTATCTCGATTTTAGAACAGTATGAAAAAGTCGAAGCATAGAGGACTGACGCAGAGTATTACTGCTATCACGCTCCTCTTAGTAGGTATAAGCCTACTGACTTATCACTTTTTAGAGAGTCATCGCATCGAAGATGTACAGCAAACCATTACGCTGAAAGAGCGCTATTTTACATTACAGTCTAGTCAACTGATAGATACATACCCTAATGCTTCAGCACTAAAACATAGGCTCTTACATAATAACTTTTTTTTAGAGAGCGAATATCGTTTTATCCGCTCACAAAGAGCACGAAAAGTATTTTTTCATACACTTGGAAAAGTAAAACAGATTGAGACGCAAGAAAATAGCAGTATTGAAACCTACCTTTTTAGAGAAAAGAGTATGATACGTTCTATTCATGTTCTACCTGTTTATGATGGTTTTTTAGTCAGTATTCAAGATGAGCCAAGATTGACAATACAAGAGAAGCATTCACTTATTATCTATATTGTTTTTACACTCTTGCTACTGATGATCCTCTTCTATACCTACCATGAACACGTTGCAAAACGACAACTCACCAAACGAGATGAAAAAAGAAACGTAGTCTTAAATAGCGCCGATACTGTTATCTTAACAACTAATGAGGCAGGAATAATCACAAGTTGTAACCGTTATGCTTTGACACTTTTTGGCTATAAAGAAAAAGAGTTACTGCAACACTCTTTTTTTAAACTCATCGCTAATCAAGATAGAAAAAAAGCTAAAGCCCACTTTTTACAAACACAAACATCAATCAACAGTCTTAAAATAGAACTACTCAGTATGAATCAAAACGAGAAGCTTATCCATGTCGAGTATACGATCAAACACCTTGAATCAGAAAAAGGGTTTATCGTTGTAGCCAATTCACTTGAAGATAAAATCACTATTGAAGCGCAAAATAAAGTCTTAAAAGAGATCAATAAAAACCTCTATAAGCGTGTCAATATTGAAGTCGAAAAAAATATAAAACAACATCAAAAACACCAACAACAGATGATTGAAAATGTCAAATTCACCACCATTGGAAAACTCTCTGCAGGTATCACACATGAGATCAATACCCCATTAACCTATATCAAAGGAAACTTTGAGATGCTTAATGAAGATATTGACGAACTCCCAAATGATAAACATAAAGAGAGTCTCAAACAGAGCTGTCATAGTATCAAAGATGGTATTGACCGTATTACTACGATTATTGATACGATGCATGAAATGGCACAAAAACCTAAGCAAAATGACGAAAAAGTCAACCTCTATAATTCACTCATTACAGCACTCACCATGACATATAATCGTACAAAACATATCTGTGATATTACACTTCAAGGTGAAAATTTCTATTTGGGTATGCCTAAAAGAGAAAATGTCTACTGCACTATGGGAAATAAACAGCGTCTTGAACAAGTTTTTGTCATTATTATTAACAATGCTTTAGATGAGCTTGTCAAACATGAGACATTCTCCAAACGTCAACTAAGCATCACACTACAGATAAAACAGTCTGATATTATCATTCAATTTAAAGATAATGCAGGTGGCATTGATCCAGCTATTTTACCACATATTTTTGATCCATTTCAAAGTACCAAAGAGAGTTCAGGTATGGGAATAGGACTCAATATCGCACAAAAAATTATCTCTGACCATACAGGAGAGATCAATGCATACAATAAAGGAGAAGGTGCTGTATTTGAACTCCATCTCAAAACAAAAAGTAACCAACTGACACAAGCAGCGTAAAACCATCTTTGTATCTTGTATAAGCATTAAAGTACTTCCTGCTTCTATCACTATTTATGACAATTTTACTCCTATTTCTCGGGCTATATGATTGATTTATGTAGCCATTTTTTTGACTTATGTCAATGAAAATAATTTTACTACTTGATACTATTTGACTATTGCGTAATAAGCGATAATTTTTGACAAGGAGGCAAAATGTCAATTTCAAGACGTAATTTTTTGAAGACAACTGCGGCAGCATCTGCGGCAGCGGCTGTTGGAATCTCCATCCCACAAGAGGCTGAAGCAGCTGCGGAGGCTGGCCAAAAAGACTGGAGATGGGATAAAGCTGCGTGTAGGTTTTGTGGTACAGGGTGTGGTATCATGCTTGCAACTAAACAAGGTAAAATCGTTGCCGTTAAAGGTGACCCTGCAGCACCAGTAAATAGAGGTCTTAACTGTATTAAAGGTTACTTTAACGCAAAGATCATGTACGGTGAAGATAGACTTACGCAACCACTTCTTCGTGTAGGTGCTGATGGTAAGTTTGATAAGAAAGGTAAGTTTAAAGCAGTTAGCTGGAAACGTGCTTTTGATGAGATGGAAGTTCACATCAAAAAAGCACTCAAAGCAAGTGGCCCTGAAGGTGTTGGTGTATTTGCATCAGGTCAATATACTGTCATGGAAGGATATGCTGCACAAAAGATGATGAAAGGTGGATTTAGATCAAATGCGATCGATCCAAATGCGCGTCACTGTATGGCATCTGCTGTTGTTGGTTTTTACCAAACATTTGGTATTGATGAACCATCTGGTTGTTATGATGATATTGAGCTTACAGATACTATTGTATCTTGGGGTTCAAACATGGCAGAGATGCATCCAATTCTCTGGTCACGTGTCACAGATAGAAAACTGTCAAATCCAGACCGTGTAAAAGTTATCAATATCTCAACTTATACACACAGAACTTCAGATCTTGCAGATATTGAGATCATCTTCTCACCAAATACTGACCTTGCTATGTGGAACTACATCGCTCGTGAAATCGTTTATAATAATCCAGAAGCTATTGACTGGGATTTTGTTAAAAAACATATTGTATTTTGTGCAAGTCCTGTAAATATGGGTTATGGTATGAGAAGAACGGGTGAGAAATCACTTAAAGATGGTAAATATAGTGCTGCTGAAATGGAAACAATCTCTAAAGAGATGAGTAAAGTTATCTCAGCTAAAGAGGCACCTGCACTTAAACCTTATGGGTATAAAGCGGGTGACAAAATGGTCAATAAACCAGCAGGTTTAAAGCACTGGCATATCTCTTTTGAAGAGTATAAAAAGTTCTTAGAACCTTATACCCTTGACTATGTAGCACAAGTTGCTAAAGGTGATCCAAATGAATCATTAGAGAGCTTCAAGAAAAAACTACAAATGATGGCTGATCTCTATATTGAGAAAGGAAGAAAAGTAGTAAGCTTCTGGACAATGGGTATGAACCAACATACACGTGGAACTTGGGTAAATACTTTAGCGTACAACGTACACTTCTTACTGAACAAACAAGCGAAACCAGGTGATGGTGCATTTTCACTGACTGGTCAACCTTCAGCTTGTGGAACGGCTAGAGAAGTAGGAACATTCTGTCATAGACTTCCATCTGATATGATGGTGAAAAATCCAAAGCACAGAAAAATTGTTGAAAATGTATGGAAAGTACCTGCTGGTACACTTAACCCTGTCGGTAACCAACACATCATGAAGATCCATAGAGATATTGAAGATGGTGTTGTAAAATTTGCATGGGTAAATGTCTGTAATCCTTACCAAGATACTGCAAGTGCAAACCACTGGATCAAAGCAGCAAGAGAGATGGATAACTTCATCGTTACTTCTGATGGATATCCAGGAATCTCTGCAAAAGTATCTGACCTTATCTTACCATCAGCGATGATCTATGAGAAATGGGGAGCATATGGAAATGCAGAGAGACGTACACAACACTGGAGACAACAAGTACTTCCAGTAGGTGATGCAATGTCTGATACCTGGCAATGGGTAGAGCTTTCAAAAAGGTTTACTGTGAAAGATCTATGGGGTGAGCAACCACTTCGCGGTAAAAACAAAGATGGAAGTCCTAAAAAACTACCAAATGTTATTGCGCAAGCAAAAAAGATGGGTTACACAGAAGATACAACAATGTTTGAAATCCTTTTTGCAAATGATAGAGCAAAATCATACAAAGCAAATGATCCAATCGGTGCAGGCTATGACGATACTGAAACTTCAGGTGATAGTAGAAAAGTAATTGGTTCAGATGGTAAAGAGTGGAAAGGTTATGGCTTCTTCATTCACAAATATCTCTTTGAAGAGTATGCAGATTTTGGACGTGGACACGCACATGATCTCGCTCCTTTTGATGTTTACCATAAAGTTAGAGGTCTTAAATGGCCAGTTGTTGATGGTAAAGAGACACAATGGAGATTTAACGTCAAATATGATCCATATGCAGCAAAAGCAAATAAAAAAGCAGGGACAAACAATTCACATGCATTCTATGGCCCACTTGCTAAAAAATTGCTTCAAGGTGATTTAAATGGACCAGATAAAGCTTTAGGTAAAAAAGCACTTAAAAATAAAGCGAAAATCTTTGCACGTCCATACATGGATCCACCAGAGATGCCAGATAGTAAATATCCACTCTGGTTATGTACAGGTCGTGTACTAGAGCACTGGCATAGTGGAACAATGACTATGCGTGTTCCTGAACTTTACCGAGCAGTTCCAGAAGCACTCTGTTATATGCATCCAAACAATGCAAAAAAACTCGGCCTCAAACAAGGTGAGCTTGCATGGGTTGAGAGTCGTCGTGGTAAAGTCAAAGCAAGAGTTGAAACCAGAGGTAGAAATAGAACGCCTGAAGGACTTGTCTATGTACCATGGTTTGATGAGAAAGTATTTATCAACAAAGTATGTCTTGATGCGACTTGTCCAATGTCAAAACAGACAGACTTTAAAAAGTGTGCAGTAAAAGTTTACAAAGCATAAAGGAAGGAGTCTCACTAATTCTGCCCGATAGGGGCTAGCTTTAGTTAAGAGGAATTTCATCGAGGCTTTGCCTTGATAAAAGAAGAAATGAAACATAAAGTAGGAAGGATTGTTTTGAGCAATCACGAATCAAAAACTAAGAAGTCAAAAGTAAAAATTAGTGAGCGTAGACGATTTATCTCGCTAATGGCGCAAAGTGTAGGTGTGACTGCACTTGGTGGACTGATGTGGACAGGATATTTAGAGGAAGCAAAGGCGGCTCCTCTTATCCTTAGACCTCCTGGGGCAGTCCCAGAGAGTGACTTTTTAAACATGTGTATCAAATGTGGTCAATGTGCCGAAGCGTGTAAAAACAGGGATTCAAATCCTGATCTTACACATCAAAAATCTACTCTGGTGATGGCACGACCAGGAGATGGAATGCCTATAGGTACACCATTTTTTAAACCACAAGATATACCTTGTTATATGTGTGAAGATATACCATGTGTACCTGTTTGCCCAACGGGGGCTTTAGATGAAGAGCTTGTTAGTGTGATGAATGAAAATAATAAAGAGCTCGATATCAACAAAGCACGTATGGGTCTGGCAGTAGTTGATGAGGAGTCATGTGTTGCATTCTGGGGAATCCAGTGTGATGCTTGTCACCGTGCTTGTCCACTGTTAGATGAAGCAATAACTTTAGAGTATCGCCGAAACGAACGTACAGGTAAACATGCCTATCTTATCCCTGTTGTACATAGTGATATATGTACAGGTTGTGGATTATGTGAATATGCATGTATAACCAAAAAACCAGCAATTTATGTGCTTCCACATAAAATTGCACAAGGTGAAGTGGGCGGTCACTACATCAAAGGTTGGGATAAAAAAGATGAGCAAAGACTCCAAGATGTTTCCACGGATACATCCACACGAACAGAGCGTAGTAAGTTAAAACCTGCTGACTACCTTAATGAAGGAATCTCGTATGAATAAGTATAGATTTCTCATTGCGCGTAGATTTACACAGATTTTACTACTCGTACTCTATTTTGGAGCTAATGCTTATGGCTGGAGTGTTTTGACTGGAACACTAAGCTCTTCAACACTTTTGGGTGTTGTACCTTTAGCAGACCCATTTGCCGTAGTGCAAATGTTTGCAGCAGGTGCAATCTTGGGTGTTGATGTCCTTATCGGTGCACTTTTAATAGTGCTTTTTTATGGCATTATCGGCGGACGTGCATTTTGTAGCTGGGTTTGTCCGATCAATATGGTCACAGATCTTGCAAACTGGCTTAGACGTAAACTCTATCTAGATAAGGTAGAGCGAAAAATCTGGGTGAGTCGAAATGTACGCTACTGGGTTTTAGGGTTGACACTTGTAGTCTCTTTTATCACCGGAGTAGCTGCGTTTGAGTTTGTCTCACCTATATCGATCCTTAATCGAGGGATTGTATTTGGGATGGGAATGAGTATGGCAATTGTATTGGCGATATTCTTTTTTGATCTTTTTGTACTTAAAAACGGCTGGTGCGGACATATCTGCCCACTGGGTGGTTTTTATGGACTTGTGGGAAAATATGCACCCTTAAGTGTGTTGCATAATCAACCAAACTGTACACTTTGTATGAAGTGTAAAGAGGTTTGTCCAGAGAGTCAAGTACTACATATGATTGGTAAAAAAAGTATTAAAGTGATGGATGCCGAGTGTACAAGTTGCGGACGCTGTATAGAGGTCTGCGATGATGATGCACTTGGATTTAGTATAACAAATATAACAAATAAAGGAGAGTAACAATGACTATTAAAAAATCATTGGTTGGCTTATTATCATTAGTGACAATCATCGCAGTTGGTTGTGCTTCAGGGGCAGGTTCTATCTCTGAAGAGTCACTAGGACTGAGAAAAACCAATCTTTATGTTGAAAAAGCAGAAACTACTGGTGATGTAACAAAATATGCAACTGCAGCAGCAGGAACTTCTAAAAAAATTGCAAGAGCATTTGAGAATGCTCCACCAATGATTCCACATGATACAGAGGGGATGCTTCCTATCAAGATTGCAAACAATGCTTGTACAGGCTGTCATATGCCAGAAGTTGCACCAAGTATGAATGCAACACCAATTCCAGCTTCTCACTTTGCATCGTTTAGACCCAAAACGGCTATTGGTACAGATGGTAGAATTACCAAAGAAGGAAAAGGCGTTGACAATACAAGTGACCTTAAAACTGTTGCACATAAGCTTGATAAGCTGAGTGGATCAAGATTTAATTGTACTTTATGTCATGCACCGCAATCTACACAAGACCCTGTTGTAAACAACACTTTTACACCTGAGTTTAGTAAAGAGGGTGCAAGCAAATCAAATCTTATTGATACAATCAATGAGGGTGTCCGTTAATATGGATCAAAACAGGAGAGGGTTTTTACAATCCTTCTCCTCACCATTTGTAAAACCCGGTGAGGAGAGCGCACTAATACGACTACCCTATAATAATGATCCATCTCTTTTTCAAAAAGAGTGTATTACATGTGAAACAAAACCATGTATCGCTGTTTGTGATGAAGAGATTATCAAAGTATATGAAGATAAATCTGTCTATATAGATTTTTCAAAACGTGGCTGTACCTATTGTGATGATTGTGCAGACGTTTGTGAGTTGGGTGTTTTAACAGTAGAAACACCCTCACCACATATCAAAGCAGATATCAAACTTGATATGACAAAATGTGTAGCATGGCATGATGTGATTTGCAACGCCTGTGGTGATGTATGTTATGATAGAGCTATTAAGTTTTTAGGGATGTTTCGACCGGAGATAAACTATGAAAACTGTACAAACTGTGGTTTTTGTGTAGGAGTATGTCCATCCTATGCGATCTCAGCCACACTACAAAAGGATGAAATCACATGAAAAAGATAATTTTTCTCACCTTTTTACTACTTCAAATCCTCTATGCACGAGAAATTACCCCGAGTAAAGAGATTGAAGTTGGTGGTAATGTCATGGATATGAAAATCGTCAATAATATACTCTATGTGGGTACTAACGAAGGAACATTTGAGAGTTATGATCTTGCAACAGATACGCTCATAGAGAAGATACAGTTAAAACCAATTCATGACTTTATGGGTGATCTTATGAATCCAAAAGTCTATTCTATTGATATCTTAAATGGGAAAAAGCTACTCCTTGCTGAGGGAGAAAAAGGGACAAGAGAGGTTTATATCGCTGAAAACAATATCACCACTAAAGTGATCAGTGGTGAAGCCAAACTATTAATGCAAAAAGCAAAATTCATCGATGGTAGACACCTCTTTTTAGGTCTGCTAAGTAATGAAATTGTTTTATATGATCTCAAAACTGCTAAAACGCTTTATTTAACCCAACTCAGTGCCTCAAAATTTTCTGATTTTGCACTTAATGAGGATAAAACGCAAGCAGTCATTGCCTGTGAATCAGGGATCAATTATCTTGTTGATGTACAAAGTGGTAAAACCATCAAATCCTTAGAGGGTGGCAATAAAGATAATGTCTTTAAAGTGAGTCTCAAATCAGACTATGTTTCAGCGGCAGGTCAAGATCGTGTGGGTGCAATCTATAATATAAAAACAGGGAGTGTCAAAACCTTTCATGCACCCTTTCTCATCTATGCAACAGGTCTAAATCATGACGCATCAATGGTTGCTTTTGCTTTTGGTATGGATAATGAAATTGCACTATTTGATCTACAGTCACAACAGCAAAAGTTTATGTTAAAGGGACAAAAAAGTACTTTAAATAGTATTCTTTTTGCAGACAAAAATACGCTCTACTCAGGGAGTGATGATAAATATATAATGAAATGGAGTTTAAAATGAATATATCAAGTGTAGTTGTCCAAGTGGCACAAAAAGATTTTGATGGAGTGTTAGAAATTTTACAAAATGCAGAGTTTTGCGACTATCATTTCTCAGATAAGAGCATCGGTAAGATTATCGTTACCGTCGAGGGTGAAAGTGTTGATGATGAGATCAAAAACCTAAAAACCATTCAAAGTATACAACACGTTATCGCAGCAGATATGATGATGAGTTATAGCGAGGATGAGCTTGATGCAGAGATTAAGAAGTTAGAGGGCAGTGATCCTGTACCACCAATCCTCAATGATAATAGTGTCAAAGCAGAAGATATTGTCTATAACGGTGATTTAAGAAAAAAAGATCTTTAAGGAGTAAAGATGATTGATACCTCATTTGATCTATTTATTGAGACAGAAGTTCCTGATCATGAGCTCATCATATCAAGAACAAATTTGCAAGGGATGATCACCTATGCAAATGAAACTTTTGCAATGATCAGCGGCTATACCGCAGATGAACTCATTGGCAAGCCTCATAATATTGTGAGACATCCTGATATGCCAAAATCAGTATTTGAAGAGCTTTGGGAAAAACTAAGCCAAGGTGAAAACTGGCAAGGTTTTGTCAAAAATAGACGTAAAGATGGCGGCTACTACTGGGTACATGCTGAAATATCAGGTGTCTATAAAGAGGGGAAACTTGTAGAGTATAAATCCCTTCGCACCCCAATAGAGAACGAAACAAAGATCAATATGCAAAACCATTATGATAAGCTTCGCAAAGAAGAAGAACAGAGTTCTCGTGTGGTACTCTACGTAAGTGATGAAAAGCTTAAAAAAATCAAAGCGTTGATGGATTAATTATTCTACTCCATCAACGACATAAGTTTGGTATCTTAACTTCTCAAGTTCACGTTTAAGATGTTCTTGTTCCTCTTTAAGGGCTGTATATTTGTTATACATTTTATTGATATCTTTTGAGTGATAATAGATCTGATTACTAATATATACTTTAGGAAGCAACACTAAGAGAGCTAAGAAGACACAAAGGTAGACAAAAAGCAGTGTACGACCTGAAATATTTTTAGGGCGATTTTGCTCTGAGTCAAAATCATCTAAAAGTTCATCTCTTGCACTAAGATTAGGTTCTGTTGATGTCAAAAACTCTAAGTTTTGAACTTCTGCTTCTTGGGTTTGCATCTATCTCTTTTTCTGTTGGTATTATCGGTTTTCTAGTCACAATCTCTCCATGAGCATGATTGTTTCCACACATACATCGCATTACACCTTGTGGGCAGATACAACTTTGTGCCCAGGTTTTAAAGCTGTTTTTTACCATACGGTCTTCAAGTGAATGAAAAGAGATTATAGCTACTCTTGACTTATTAATATTTAATTCTTGTATCGAATCTAACAACCTTTTTAATTCTCCAAGTTCATCATTGACTTCAATACGAATCGCTTGAAACACTAATGTTGCAGGATGCAGCTTTTTACTATAGAGTCTTTTAGCAATAAAATCCGCTAACTCTTTTGCACTTTCAAAAGGTTTATGCGTACGCTTCTGTACAATAATAGAAGCTGCTTTTCGCCACTCTCTAATCTCACCATATTCTTTGAAGATAGACTCTAACGCCTCTTTGCTATAGTGATTTACAACCTCATAGGCACTTAAAGTTTGTGTTTGATCCATACGCATATCAAGTGTCTTAGCCTCAAAACCAAACCCTCGATCAAGCTTATCTAACTGAAGTGAAGAGACCCCGATGTCTGCTAAAATACCTTTAATCTTGTCACTCTTTGGAATGGTATTGATCACATCTGAAAATCGTCCCTGCATAAATGTCACACGTTCTCCAAAAGAAGCTAATCGTACTTTAGAAAATGTCAGTGCCTCAATATCTTGATCAATACAGATCATCTCAATGTTTGGGTTTGCACGTAAAAGTGCTTCACTATGTCCACCATAACCTAAGGTGCAATCAACAATAATACCCTCTGTAATAGCACTAAATGTCTCTATCACTTCATCATATAAAACAGGGATATGTGGTGCTTTCAAATCAATCCTTTTATCAACTAAAAGGTATAATACTACAAACTTGTTAAAAGGGCAAATGTGCTAGAAAAACATCTTGTAAATGAACTCAAAGCTGTCTCTCTTTCTATGTTTCGTAAAGATTTTTTAGGAATTTTTCATGGTTCACTCTCTGCAAAAATTGAAAATAATATATTTGTAATTAATAAATCGTACTCTATTTTTGATGAATTGACAGATAGTGACTTTGTTGAACTTTATACTAAAAAAGATTATCGATGGAACAATGCAAGCCGTGACTCAGATATACATTTACAGATCTATAACAATATCAGTGAAGCTAAATATATCTGTTATACCATGCCTCCTTTTACAACCTCTTATGCCTTAACCCATGACAAAATCATCCCTAAAGACTATTTTGGCAGCACACTTGTTGGTCCGCAAAAAGTTTATGATCCTGGTCATTTTGATACTTGGTATAAACGGGCACATATGGAAATCGCACACCACATGAAAAAAGAGAATTCAAATATCATGGTCATCAAAGGGTATGGTGTTTATGCTTATAATCGAGATTTACATGACCTTGTAAAACAGATAGCCATCCTTGAAAATAGTGCAAAATTATTGCATAATTGTGGCATTGAAAAAGAGGAACAAAACACAAGATATTATAAGTAATAATTATATCTATATACTTAAAATCATATAATATTCGCCATCAAAAATAGCTATATTTTCTTAAAGTAATATAAAGCAGATTTTTAATCATTTTAACTTATTTTACAATCAGTGAAACTTCTATTATATTTAAACTTATTAGATTATAATTGTTTGATACTGTCAATTAGAAAAGGTTTAAAATGATCGCATGGATGCAAACGCATAGGAAATATCTCGTTGTTACTATTTGGATTAGTACTATCGCATTTGTCGGAGCTGGTTTTGTGGGATGGGGTGCCTATAGTTTTAGTGCAGATAAAGCAAATGCTGTGGCAAAAGTTGGAGAGCGTTCGATTAGTGGTAAAGAGTTACAATCCTCTTATAACAACATCTACGGCTACTATAATCAGATGATGGGTGGAAAACTCACACAAGAAAAAGCGGATCAATTAAAGCTTCAAGATATCGCCTTTGAACAACTCATCAAAGAGACGCTTCTGTTAAACTATGCTGATGAGCTTGGCATCACAGCATTAGAGAAAGAGATTGTTTCACAAATACACAGTATTGATAACTTTAAAGCCAATGGCAAGTTTGATAAAGAGACTTATTTTAAAGTACTTAAAGCGGTCAATAAAGAGGCTCAAGAGTTTGAAGACGGGATCAAAAAAGAGATTATTATCAAAAAATTAAGTTCTGCTTTACAAATTCCTTTTACAGAATTAGAACTTGAAACACTCGCTGCATCACTCTATATACAAGATCAACTCAATACAAAACTTATAGATGTACAAAATAGTGACATTAATATGAGTGATGATGCACTTAAAAGTTTTTGGGAAAATACTAAAAATGACTATATGAGTGAAAAAAGCTATACAGTAGAGACAATCAAAGTATCTTCCAATAATATCGAAGTAAAAGACGCTGAAGTAGAAGAGTTTTATAATGAGAAAAA
Organism: Campylobacterota bacterium; assembly: GCA_022600175.1. Lineage (GTDB taxonomy): Bacteria > Campylobacterota > Campylobacteria > Campylobacterales > QNZT01 > SZUA-1433. The sequence goes on along the minus strand of JAHZKW010000085.1, from coordinate 1,449 downwards.
ACATCTTTTCAAAGGTGATGATGATAAGATCTTAGGCTTTGAAGATGTAAAAGAAGATGTTACTAAAAAAGTACAACTTAAAAAAGCAAAAAAAGAGGCACTTAAAAAATACCTTGCATTCAAAGATGGGAAGATCGAAGCTGATGAAAGTAAAACAGTCAGTGCATCAAAGAGCGATATACCACTTGAGAAAATTGTAATAGCAAAAGCAGGAAGCTTCATCAAAGCGATAGAGTTACCAGATGGGTATATCACTGCAAAACTCACATCAATCAATATGCCTGAACCACTCGCTTATGAGGCTGCTAAACCAATGGCACAGAACAATTATTTAAAAACGCAAAAAACACAACTCCTTGAACAAAGAGCAAAAGCATCTTTAGAATCACTTGAAGAGACACAGGCACTTGGATTTTTAACACGTGATGATGCAGCAAAAGTTACTTCACTAAGTGAAAACGAAGCAAGAGTTTTTCTAGGTCATGTCTTTTCAAAGAGTGATAAGAAAGGCTATTATATTTTTGCAGATAAGGCAGTTGTCTATGAAATTACAGACCAAAAACTACTCTCTCCCGAACAACTTGAAGCTAATAAAGAAAACTTAATCAAAAATATCGAATCAATTAAAAACAATACAACACAAAACATGTTGATCAAACAACTGGAAAAGAAGTATAAAATTGAAAAATATTATAAAGGATAGAATTTGAGTACAATTATCTTAGGTGTAGACATCGGGTCAACAAAGATTTGTGCGATTATTGCACAAAAGGATATATCAGGTACAAAAATTCTTGGTGCAGGTATCTCAAAATCACAAGGTGTTAAAAAAGGGATCATTACAAATATTGAACTCGCTTCTCGCTCTATCAAACATGCCATCAATGATGCAAAAAGAGTCGCTGGTACCCATTTTGATAAAGTGATAGTCTCTATGTCTGGCGCCTATACTAAAAGTGTTGACAGCCAAGGTGTGGTAAACGTTCCCAACAATGAGATCGGTATTAAAGAAATTAATAGAGTAATGCAAATGGCAGATCATAACTCTAATATTCCAAACGAATATGAAAAACTGCATATCCTTCCATATAATTTTAGAGTTGATGATCATGACAATATCGATGATCCATTAGGGATGAATGGTGCTAGACTTGAAGTTGAAGTACATATCATCACCGTTTTAAAATCTAGCCTCAACAACCTTAAAAAAGCCGTCAAATCTGCTTCGTTAGATATTGATAATATCGTCTTAAACAGTTACGCTTCAAGTATCGCAGTACTTAATGAAGATGAAAAAGAGCTTGGTGTTGCTGTTATTGATCTTGGTGGTGCAACTTCAAATGTGGCTATCCATTTAGGTAACTCTATCAGATACAATGATTTTTTAGGTGTGGGTTCAAACAATATCACTAATGACCTCTCAATGGCACTTCATAACCTTATTGGCTT
>JAHZKW010000084.1 GCA_022600175.1 Campylobacterota bacterium | reverse complement strand
TGCTTCATCTGAGTCGGTTCCAAGTTCGATCTCATCAACCCCTGCAATAAAGTTTGATTTAGCAAACAGCTTGCTAAACTCTACCATACGACCGGCAAATGTTGAGATGTCATTTTTGACATTTTGAGGATCATCAATAATAGAGGTGATCTCTTTAAAGTGTCCTATTTTAGACTTTTTGGTATTGATCTTCATTGGGATGAGATATTTTGATAAAAAGACAGCACTGAGGATCGATTTTAACATCATTGTTTTACCACCAGCATTGACACCTGTGATCATGAGGATCTTTTTACTAAAGTCTACTGATATAGGTTTTGGATCATGGAGCGCTGGGTGTGCAAAGTCTGAGAGGATGATTTGTTGACTTGATTCTGGTTTGATAAATTCTAGATCTTTGGAGCGTGCAAAAAATATTCTTGCTTGATAATTATCAAATCGATCAAATGCACGGTTGATAAAAGAGAGAAATTTTTCAAATTTTGAAAACAGAGAAGAGATACGTTTCTCATACTCATAGATAAGTTCATCTTTTCTACTTAAAAGCTCAGCTTCTCTTTTTTTAAGGTTTGAAATGGAATCTGGTACAACGTAGAAAAAGCCACCCGAGCTTCGTGCTGTGACTGTACCTTTTAAAAAGTGGTTAAATCCTCCACGTACCAAAAGGGTTTCACTCTCATTGATATAGTGTATTTGCCTATCGACAAGATAGGGCGAGAGTTTTTGTGTGCTTAAAAGTCTGCGTAGTGCATCTTTGATCTGTTCTTTGTTATTTTTTAGTCCACTGTTAAGATCTAAAAACCGTTCATCTATCTCATCACGAAGTCTTCCCTCTTCATCAAAGTAGCGACACACTTCAATAATCTCTTCAGGAATAATGATCTTATCGATCCAATCACGCACTTCTGTCTCTAAAGGGAGCTTTTTAAGATATAAAAAGTATTCGAGTATTTTGATAAACTCATAAATTTCATAGAGTTTGAGATGCCCTGATTTTTTAAGGTACATCAGTTGCGTATCTAGATTTTCTACTTCTTTGGGTGCTTTAAACTCTATAGCAGAGAGTTTTTCCATAAAACGAAAATGCAGTCCTGCATCCCCCTCCATAAAGAGAGGTTTTTCACGGGCTAAAAAGCTTTTAAAATGATCTAAAAAATCTACAAGATCAAGTTTAGAGATCAGTGCATTCATTCTTTAAGTATACAGTCTTCAATAGCGTAGATAGTCCCTATAATCTCTTTATTTGTATTTTTTGCCATAAAAGAGAGAGTTCCTGTCTCTAGTAGATAGTTGCTTTGGTTTACATCTACCTCTTTGCACTGTAGAGTTTTTCCTTGTTTAAAAGCATTGATCAATACTCTATTGTTTTGCTCTTTTTTAGAAAACATAAACTCATATAAAATGGCTGCAGAAACGATAGTCATCACTACCGTAAAGAGTATCGTTTTTGTACGTGGTGTCATAATGTCAGTTTTAGAGAGTAAAAAAGCCACTACGATAATAAGAAAAATAATACCTAAGATAATTTGCATTAGAGTTGTCCTCTGAGTTGATAGGTGATATCACCAGCACCTAGACCGATGATAAGTCCTTCGCTAAGGTGTTGGATGCGTTTTGCATCTTTAATAAGATGCAAATGTCCATCTTCTTTACAGACAGTATCTGCAAAGAGTGGATGGTATGCTTTAAAGTGTTTAACAAAATCGATCTCTTGTTTCTCTTCACCTACTGTATAGACAGGTAAGATGATCAATTCATCAATCCCTGCAAAACACTCTTTAAATTTTTCAAGGTTGTCAATAGTTCTTGAGTATTTATGCGGTTGCCAGATTGCGACAACTTTTTTGAGTCCTAAAAGACGTGCATATTTTCGTGCAGATTTGATTGTTGCTTCGATCTCTGTTGGGTGATGTGCATAGTCATCAATAATGACATGACGTTTATCTTTTTCTAAAATATCAAAACGTTTTTTGATCCCTAAGTAGTTTTTGAGGTTTTCTCTCACCTCTTCAAGTGGATTTTGTGTCATAGATGCTAGTATCGTAAGTGATGCGTTGATGGCAATATGCTCACCTACACCAAAGACTTCAAATGTTCCTAAATCTTTGAGTACAAAAGAGGTAAATGGATTACCATTGATGATGATAGTTTTTATTTTTTGAATATCACGGCTTGGATAGAGTCGTATAGCTTCGATATCATCAAGTGTTGCTAAAAACTCATCTTCAGCATTGATGACACGAATTTTTGCTTTTTTCAAAAAGGTTCGATAGGCATCATAAAAACGATCCAAATCATAATCATAAAACTCCATATGCTCAGGTTCAGCATTGGTGACAATGGCGATGTAGGGATTGGTATTTAAGAAGCTTGCATCTGATTCATCTGCTTCAAAGATAAGATTGTCATTGTTTGCATAATGCATGTTTGAATCAAACTGTTTACTCTCTGCACCGATGATGACTGATCCATCAATAATAGAAGCGAGCATTGCACTTGTTGTACTTTTGCCATGTGCCCCTGCTACTGCAAAAACTTTTTTGCCTTTTAAAATAAATGGCAGTGCATCTTTACGAGAAAGGAGTAACATCCCTTTTGCTTTTGCTGCTATAAACTCTGGGTTATCTTCTTTGACTGCTGCTGAGTAGATCACAATATCTTGATCTTTAATATTTGTTGCATTTTGAGGTACTTTCACCTCGATACCTTCATCTCTTAGACGTCTCGTGATAGGGGAGTCTTTCATATCTGACCCACTAATATCATAGCCGTTGTGTTTAAGAAACCTTGCTAGTGCTGAAAGTCCAATACCACCAATACCAATAAAATGAATTTTATTTGACATATTCTTTGATCCTTAAAAGTGCCTCTTTAGTTTTTGCCTCATTTTCAACTAGAGCAATTCTGACATGTTTGGTATTAAAGTCACCACGACTCAGATAGGAACCTGGCAGGACTTTGAGATTTTTCTCTTTATAGAGTCGTTTGGTAAACGCTAAATCATCATCAACTTCAAGCCAGACATAAAAAGTAGATTTTGGGATATCAATTCCTAAGATCTCTTTTGCCAATGTAAAGTTTTTTTTGTATTGTTCACGATTTGATTGTACATGTGTCTCATCACTCCATGCTTTTGCTGATGCATGTTGGAGTGGTAGTGGGGATGCACATCCTACATAAGTACGGTATTTCATATAGGCTTTTAAAATTTTTGCATCTCCTGCTATAAAACCTGATCGAAGTCCTGGTGCTGAACTTCTTTTGGAGATAGAGTTGACCACTAGAATATTTTTAAAGTCATTATTACCTACAGCAAGACTTGCTTCGAGTAGTGAAGGGTCTGGTGTGTCATTATAGATTTCACTATAACACTCATCATTAAGTAAGACAAAGTTATATTTGAGTGCAGCTTCTACCCACTTAGAGAGCTCTTCAATGTTCATACTTCCTGCTGTTGGGTTGTTTGGAAAGTTGATAATGACAAGATCACAGGTTTGTAAAACTTCTGGATCGATCAATGCTTTAAAGTGATTCTCTTTTGTTAAATTGATATGGATTGTTTTTGCACGACTGGCAATGGCGGCACCTTCATAGATTTGATAAAAAGGGTTTGTAAATGCTATAGTAGGCTCTTTTTTGTCAAAGAGTAAAAACTGAGGGAAGTTAAACAGTACTTCTCGTGTACCAAAGACAGGAATAATCTGTGACATCTCTAGAGCGACGTTAAATCGTTTTTTGACAAATTCAATTTGAGACTTCTTAAGTATAGGTTCACCTACTGTTTTTGGGTATTTGTTCAGTAGTGGAGTACTCTGTTTTAATACTTCTTGAATAAAGTCTGGTGTTTGAAATTGGGGTTCGCCAATCGTTAAAGTAAGTGGTTCAAAATCACTATTTGGAGTGATACCCTCTAGTAGGGATGTGAGTTTTTCAAAGGGATAAGCCTCAAAATCCATTTGTTTCCTTAAAAGTAGATCGTAAAATATATTTTCGATTATAGCACAAGAGTTTAAAATTATCTTCTAAAATAGTCGTTTGGTAAACGCTATAGCCTATTTTAATCTCTTATTTACATAAGTTGATTTATCATCAAACAACAAGTTCTTACTACTTTTTGCTATAATCCACAAAAAAAGCTAAATATAGAGTAACACATATACTACAGCTTATCTGTAGATAAATCTTATCTCATAGGTTAAAAGTGTTCATGTTGTTAGAGGATTTAATACTTTAAGGCATATGTAAAATAGTTAAAAAAGGCAATTATGTTTATTGATCATGTAGAACTCGTTCTCAGTTCTGGAAAAGGCGGAGCAGGGTGTGTCTCGTTTCGTACAGAAAAGTTTGTTTTAAAAGGTGGTCCTGATGGCGGTGATGGTGGACGTGGAGGAGATATCTTCTTTTTAGTTGATAAGAACTCTCATACACTCTCTAGCTTTCGAGGTAAAAATCACCTTAAAGCCAAAAATGGTGTGCCTGGAATGGGACGAAAAAAGTATGGTAAAAAAGGGGAATCACTAGATGTTGTTGTTCCTCCTGGAACACAAGTAGTAGATGCAGATACTGATGAAGTGATTTTGGATTTGACTAAAGATGGAGAGAGAGTACTCTTTTTAGAAGGGGGTAAAGGTGGGCTTGGAAACTGGCACTTTAGAAGTTCAACCAATCAACGACCCTCTTATGCACAACCAGGCTTACCAGGGATTACTAGACGTATAAGACTTGAGTTGAAATTGATTGCAGATGTAGGACTTGTAGGCTTTCCAAATGTTGGTAAATCGACACTCATCTCTATCCTCTCAAATGCAACACCTGAAGTGGCAAACTATGAGTTTACAACATTGACTCCAAAACTTGGTGTGGTGAAAGTGGATGAGTATACTTCATTTGTCATGGCTGATATTCCTGGAATTATTGGGGGTGCGAGTGAAGGTAAAGGGCTTGGTTTAGAGTTCTTAAAACATATTGAGAGAACAAAGTTTTTACTCTTTATGCTTGATATTGCAAATTATCGTACTTTAGAAGAGCAGTATGATACGCTCAAACTTGAGCTTAAAAACTTCTCAGAACTTATGCAGACACGTAACTTTGCGATAGCTTTGACACGTATGGATAGTGTTTTAGAAGAGGAGGCACAAGAGAAAATTGCGACATTTGTTGATCATGTAGGGTTAGAAGCAGGCAAACATAATAACATTTACCATTTTGATGAGACCTATGATACTTATGTCCAGCCACTTGATGAGTTTGTATCCTATGATGCACAGAAGCCATTTTTTATCGTACCTATCTCCTCAATGTCTCATCTCAATATCAAACCTGTTACCTTTGCATTGATGGAAGCAGTAAAGAGGTCACGTGATAATGTCGAAGTCTAGTCGTAAACGTATTGTTGTTAAAGTTGGAAGTCATGTACTGACTGAACAGACGAGATTGGCACGTGATCGTATGAGTAATCTTGTAGAATTTTTAGCTGATTTGATGAAGCGTTATGAAGTGATTTTAGTCTCTTCAGGTGCCGTTGCCGCAGGGTATTCAAAACTAAAACTTGATAAAAAAATCTTAAATAATCGTCAAGCAATTGCGTCGGTGGGACAACCATACTTGATGAGTGCATATGCTAAAAAGTTAGCAAGGTTTGATATCTTAAGTGCGCAGATACTATTGAGTGCGTCTGATTTTGATTCGAGAAAACGAACTTTACATTCAAAATGTACAGTAGATACTTTGATTGACAAGGGAGTACTTCCGATAGTCAATGAAAATGATGCGACAGATATTTCTGAATTGGTCTTTGGTGACAATGATCAAATGTCTGCACATGTTGCGTACTATTTTGATGCAGATATGTTAGTAATTCTTTCTGATATTGATGGTTATTATACGAAAGATCCAAGAGAGCATGACGATGCTATGATGCGAAAAGAGGTTGCACAGATAGAAGCACATGATCTTGAAGTACCTCATACGCCAAACCACTCTTTTGCTACAGGTGGAATTGTAACCAAATTGAAGGCTGCAAAATTTCTTTTAGATAGAGATAAAGAGATGTTTATGGCCAGTGGATTTGATTTGACAGATGTACGTAGTTTTTTACTCGATGGGGTACATTTAAAAGGTACATACTTTAAAGGGGCTTCATGAGAGTCCTTTTTATGGGAACACCCTCTTATGCAACGGTGATTTTAAAGAAGTTGATTGAGACTAAAGATATAGAGGTTGTTGGACTTGTTACACAACCTGATAAGCCAGTGGGAAGAAAACAGATCCTCACACCTCCAGATACGAAGCGATACCTTTTGGAAGAGGGAGTAGGTATCGAAGTATATCAACCCCACTCTTTAAAAAATGAAGAGGCTGTTAGTCGCATAAAAGCGTTTAACGCAGATTTTATTATTGTGGCGGCTTTTGGACAGATACTGCCTAAGTCTGTACTAGATATCGCCCCTTGTATCAATTTACATGCTTCTATATTACCCGCTTATAGAGGGGCAAGCCCAATTCAAGATGCCATCTTAAATCAAGAGAAGTTTTCTGGTGTCACTGCAATGCTAATGGATGTAGGACTTGATACTGGTGATATATTAGGCTTTTCTTATCTTGACATCTCAACACTTAATGCAAGTGAACTGTTTGAATCTCTTTCTCAGCTTGCTGCAAGTTTAACCATAGAAACGCTACAGCATTTTCATACATTAAATCCAGTGAAGCAAAATAGTTGTGAGGCTAGTTATGCAAAAAAGATACTTAAAGAGGATGGGCTTTTGGATTTAAAAGATGCGAAAGCATGTGAGGCAAAGTATCGTGCATTTATCTTTTGGCCAGGTGTTTTTTTGGAGAGTGGTTTGAAGTTAAAGTCACTTAGCGTAGTGTCTGATGAGGGGAGTTATCAAAAAGCTGAGATAATAGAGCTTTTAGATGATGGTGTCATCATAGGTTGTCATAAAGGGACTCTTTTGGTGACACGTGTGCAGCCACCTTCTAAAAAAGAGATGTCCGTGATAGATTATATTAGAGGCAAAAGGTTGCAAGTTGGAGATTATCTATCTTAAAGAGACAACATCAACACATCAAGTGTTGGTGGAGGGGTTAGGCCAAAAAGAGTTTAAAGCACCAGTTGCATTGGTTGCAGAACGACAGGTAGCAGGTGTTGGAAGTCGAGGCAATAGTTGGGAAGGATTTGATGGTAATCTTTTTTTATCATTTGCCCTTCCTTTAAAGCGTGTCACAGCTGATTTGCCAAAGCACTCTATGTCTATTTACTTTTCTTACTTGATGCGTGAAGTGCTAGCATCTTATGGATCAAAATTGTTCTTAAAATGGCCCAATGATTTCTATTTAAATGAGAAAAAAATTGGTGGAACTATTACAAAAATTGTCTCTGATACTGTGGTCTGCTCAATGGGGATAAATCTCAAGTCAGCACCTAAGCAATTTGCAATAATTGATGTAGAGATTGATAAAATATCTTTAATTGAATCTTTTATTTTGAAGCTAAAAGAAGATCAATCTTGGAAGCAGGTCTTTAGAAAGTATCAGGTAGAATTTAGCAAATCTAAGCGTTTTTTATACTATGATGAGATGCAGAAACGAAAAATCTCACTGGAAAATGCTGAACTAAAAAAAGATGGATCAATTGAGTTTGATGGAAGAAAGGTTTATAGCTTAAGATGAGTGAAATTATAGCTATCGCAAATCAAAAAGGTGGTGTAGGTAAAACAACTACAGCAGTTAACTTAGCTGCATCACTTGCTGTTGCTGAAAAAAAGGTATTGCTTGTTGATATAGATCCACAGGCTAATGCCACAACAGGGCTCGGGTTTGCGAGGAGTGATTATGAATTTAATATCTATCATGTTTTAATCGGTAGAAAAAAGATGGGTGATATTATCTTAAAAACTTCGATTGATTCTTTAGATATCGCACCTGCAAATATTGGCCTTGTAGGATTGGAAAAAGACTTTTATGATGCGAAAACCAAGGGCAAAGAGCTTATATTAAAGCAAAAACTTTATGAGATTAAAGATCAGTATGATTATATTATTTTAGATTCACCTCCGGCACTTGGTCCTATTACGATCAATGCCTTAAGTGCAGCAAACTCAGTGATTATTCCGATTCAGTGTGAGTTTTATGCCTTAGAAGGATTAGCACAACTGCTTAATACTGTAAAGTTGATCAAAAAGACAATTAATCCAAAACTCTTTATCAAAGGCTTTTTGCCGACCATGTATAGTACGCAAAATAATCTCTCAAAACAGGTTTTATCCGATTTAAAACAGCACTTTAAAAGTAAACTGTTTGCAGATCAGAAAAACTCTTCATTTATTGTGATACCACGAAATATTAAATTGGCAGAGTCTCCGAGCTTTGGGAAGCCAATCATCCTTTATGATATTAAGTCTTCGGGTTCCATTGCATATCAAAATCTTGCAGAGACGATTTTAGCTAGCTAGGAGGAGAGATGGCAAAAAGCAGACTAGGGCGTGGACTAAGCTCAATTTTAGATGATGTGGAAGATGCATATCGTAAAGATGTAGAAGAAGATGCCTCTATTGTAAAAGAGATCCCATTAGAGCATATTGTCCCCAATATTTATCAGCCAAGAACATATTTTGATGAAGATGCACTCAAAGAGCTTTCAAACTCGATCTTAAGGCATGGTCTCCTACAACCTATTGTGGTAGTAGTGCGTGATGAGGGTTATATGATCATTGCTGGCGAGAGACGATATCGTGCTTCAAAGATGGCAAATCTATCAACAATTAATGCTATTGTCGCAAATTATGATTCTCATAATCTACGCGAATTAGCACTGATTGAAAATATTCAGCGTGAGAACTTAGGACCTTTAGAACTTGCAAACTCCTATAAAGAACTCATACATGAGTATAACATTACCCAAGAAGAGTTAAGTGATATTATCCATAAAAGTAGATCTCAAATTACAAACACATTGAGATTGCTTGCTTTATCCCCTTATACACAAACACTTTTAACAGAGGGTAAAATTACACAAGGTCATGCTAAAGTATTAGTAGGGCTTGATGAAAAAACGGAGACAATGCTAGCGGATACAATTGTAGGACAAAAGTTAAGTGTTAGGGATAGTGAAGATTTGATCAAGAGTATCAAAAATGCTCCAGTTAAAAAAACAACGACTACTAAAGAGATCGAAGAGATTAAAAACATTAAAAAAGTAGCTAAAAAACTTAAAGATTTTGGCTTCAATGTCCAAAAAAACAGCACTAAAATCGTAATCAATTTTTCAGATGAAGAGAATGTGGAGAAGTTTTTAAACATAATAGAATCGTAATTTAATTCTTATTTATGGTTATTATGGTAAAATCTGCGAAATTTTCACAGGGCGAGAAATAAATCACATATATGGAAGGATGCAGATGTTAGACATAAGTTTAGGACTATTGCTGTTTGTTGCAGCACTCTTTTTAGCACTTGTTTATTTACTGAACAATATGCTATACCAACCTCTTTTGGCGTTTATGGATAAAAGAGAGAAGTCAATTCAGGATGATTTGGCGACTTCAGATCAAAACAGCGAAGAGATTGAAGCAGCAATGACTGAGGCTAATGATAAAATCTCTGTAGCAAAAAGTGAAGCTGCAAAGATTCGTGAAGAGGCTATGAGTAAAGCGAAAGAGGCTGCAGCATCAAAGATTGAAGAGAGCAAAAGTGCGTTAGAGAGTCAATATAGCGCATTCGTTGATCAATTAGCAAAAGATAAAGTTTCACTTAAAGAGAGTATCTCTGCTAACCTGTCGTCATACCAAGATGGTATTCAAGCTAAAATCAAAAATATTTAAATAAAGGAGTCCGTTTGAAACTAAAGTACGTTTTGTTACTGTTGGTACCTGTTGCGGCACTTGCATCTGGTGCAGCTGACGGAGAGGTTAATTATGACATTAAACCTAGAGTTATAAACTTTGTGATATTTGCAGCTATTTTATACTACTTGATTGCAAAGCCTATTAAAGAGTATTTTACAGGTAGAACTGATGAGATCGCAGATAGATTATCTTCAATTCAAGATAAGCTTAAAGAGTCTAAAGCAGAAAAAGAGAGTGCACTGCAAAGTGTAAAAGATGCTGATGATAGTGCAAAAGATATTATTACAACTGCTAAAAAAGAGGCAGAGTTATTAACTGCTAAAATTGAAGAGAACTTAAAGAGTGATCTAAAAAATCTTCAAAAAGGGCATGAGGAACGTATTGCTATTGAAGAGAAGAAAATGTCAAAAGGTGTTGTTGAAGAAGTAATTGAAGAGATGTTCCAAGAGGGAAAAGTAGATCTTAAAAATGAAGACTTCCTCAATATCATCAAGAAGAAGGTAGCATAATGAGTGATATAATTGCAAAAAAGTATGTCAAAGCATTGAGTGCAACTATGGATGATGCTGGATTAACAGCCACTTTTAATAGCTTAGAAGCACTTATCCCTGCTTTTCAAGAGAAGAAATTCAATAACATATTACACTCAAATGAAGTATCCAATGCGCAAAAAGAGTCTTTTGTATTGTCTTTACTTGATAACACCGATGCAAAATTTACAAATTTTGTGAAGCTCTTAAGTGCAAATGGTAGATTGAGTGAGATCCCTTCAATTGTCAAAGAGTTATCAAATCAAATTGCATTAAAAAATAATCAATACGAAGGTCTTTTAATTAGTAACTTTGAAGTTGAAGCTTCTCAATTAGAAGAGATTGAGAAAAACCTTAGTAGTAAGTTAGATGCCAGCATCAAATTGAGTAATCAAGTCACTGATTATCCAGGGATTAAAGTTGAAGTTGAGAGTTTAGGTATAGAAGTGAGTTTTTCGGCAGATCGCCTTAAGTCACAAATGGCTGAGCATATATTAAAATCATTATAAAAAATAAATAACAGATAAGGAGACATTAAGTGGGTGCAAAAGTAAAAGCGGACGAGATCAGTGCTCTCATCCAAGAGAGAATTGATAATTTTGAGTTAAATGTTGATATTGAAGAGACAGGTAAAGTAGTTCAATATGCAGATGGTATAGCAAGAGTTTACGGACTTAACAATGTTATGGCTGGTGAAATGGTTGAGTTTGAAAATGGTGAAAGAGGTATGGCTCTTAACCTAGAAGAATCAATTGTTGGTATTGTTGTCCTTGGAAAAGGTGTTGGAATTGTTGAGGGAACATCTGTTAAAAGATTAGGACGTCTTCTTAAAGTACCAGTTGGTGATGAGATGCTTGGACGTGTTGTTAATGCACTTGGTGAGCCAATTGATGGTAAAGGTACAATTACAGCAGCAGATCATAAGTTTGTTGAAGAGAAAGCACCAGGGATTATGGCTAGAAAATCAGTTCATGAACCACTGCAAACTGGTATCAAAGCGATTGATGCACTTGTACCAATCGGTAGAGGTCAAAGAGAGCTTATTATAGGTGATAGACAAACTGGTAAAACAACAGTTGCAATTGATGCGATCATTAACCAAAAAGGTCAAGATGTTGTATGTATCTATGTTGCAATTGGTCAAAAACAATCTACTGTTGCACAAGTTGTTAAAAAACTTGAAGAGCACGGTGCACTAGAGTATACAATCATTGTTGAGGCAGGTGCAAGTGATTCTGCTGCACTTCAATTCTTAGCACCTTATACTGGTGTAACAATGGGTGAATACTTTAGAGATAGTGCTAGACATGCACTTATCGTTTATGATGATCTTACAAAACATGCGGTTGCATATAGAGAGATGTCACTTATCCTTAGACGTCCTCCAGGTCGTGAGGCATACCCAGGTGATGTTTTCTACCTACACTCAAGACTATTAGAAAGAGCTGCAAAACTTAATGATGAGTTAGGTGCTGGTTCAATGACTGCGCTTCCTATTATTGAGACACAAGCAGGTGATGTTTCTGCTTATATCCCAACAAATGTTATCTCGATTACGGATGGTCAAATTTTCCTTGAGACTGATCTATTTAACTCAGGTATCAGACCTGCGATCAATGTTGGTCTTTCAGTTTCACGTGTTGGTGGTGCTGCTCAAATTAAAGCAACAAAACAAGTTGCAGGAACACTTAGACTTGACCTTGCGCAATATAGAGAGCTTCAAGCATTTGCACAATTTGCATCAGATCTTGATGAATCAAGTAGAAACCAGTTAGAGCGTGGACAGAGAATGGTAGAGGTACTTAAACAAGGACCATATGCTCCAGTTCCAGTAGAGAAGCAAGTTGCAATTATTTATGCAGGTGCAAATGGTATATTAGATGATATCCCAGCAGGTGATGTTGTGAAGTTTGAAGAAGGTTTATATCCATTCTTAGAAGCGAAATATTCAAATATTTTAGAGTCAATTGTCTCAGATAAAAAAATAACTGATGAAACTGGTGACCTATTAAAAACAGCATTAGGTGAATATAAAGCGACATTCATTGTCAAATAAGGTCTAAAATATGGCAAATTTAAAAGATATAAAAAGAAATATCAAAAGTGTAAAGAATACACAGAAAACGACAAAAGCTATGAAGCTTGTCTCTACTGCAAAGCTAAAACGTGCAGAAGAGGCAGCTAAAAAGAGTCGTGAATATGCCACAAAATTAAATGAGATGCTTTCGGAGATTTCTGAAAAAATCAATAAGTTTAAAGTTGGTGGATCAACAAGTCGTTTTTTTGATGCTAATGATAATCCTGCTGTAGTAGATATTATTTTTGTTACTGCGGATAAAGGACTTTGTGGTGGTTTTAATATACAAACTATCAAGAGAGTAAAACAGATTATGGCTGAGTATGAAGGTACTGAGACAAAGATTAGATTACGTGCAGTAGGAAGAAAAGGTATAGATTACTTTAAATTTCAAGGGACTGAACTTTTAGAGAAAGATATCGGTGTTAGTTCTGCTCCAACGTATGAAAAAGCACAGGCTGTTGTACAAAAAGCTGTTGATGATTTTGTAAATGGTGAGAGTGATAAAGTAATATTAGTACATAACGGTTATCTTAACATGATTACTCAAGAGATCAAACAAGTTGGTCTTATCCCAGTTGATACCGTAAAAGTTGATGCAACAGTAGCTGAATCGATGATGGAAATTGAGGGTGAAGAAGAAGAGAAAGTATTAGATGAATTAGTCAGAAAATATTTTGAATATAATATGTTTTATTCACTTATTGACTCACTTGCTGCTGAACATAGTGCAAGAATGCAGGCAATGGATAATGCAACAAATAATGCTAAAGAGCGTGTTAAACAGCTTACCGTACAATATAATAAAGCAAGACAAGAAGCAATTACGACTGAATTGATTGAGATCATCAGTGGTATGGAATCATTAAAATAAGAATATAAAGAAAATTAAGGAGCAAAGTCATATGAAGGGTGTTATTTCTCAAGTAATCGGTCCTGTTGTTGATGTGGATTTTACAGATTATCTTCCAGTAATCAATGAAGCGATCGAAGTTAACTATGAAGTAGAAGGAAATAAGCAAAAGCTTATTTTAGAAGTTGCAGCACATGTTGGTGATAGTCGTGTGAGAACAATTGCAATGGATATGAGTGAAGGTCTTACACGTGGTTTAGAAGCTACAGCACTTGGTAGTCCTATTAAAGTACCAGTTGGTGAAGAGGTTCTTGGAAGGATTATGAACGTTATCGGTGATCCAATTGATGATGCTGGTGAAGTAAATGCTAAGCAGACTTGGTCAATTCACAGGGATCCTCCACCGTTTGAAGATCAAAGTACAAAATCTGAGATTTTTGAAACAGGTATTAAAGTAGTTGATCTTTTAGCACCATATGCAAAAGGTGGTAAAGTTGGTCTATTTGGTGGTGCCGGTGTTGGTAAAACCGTAATTATTATGGAGCTTATCCATAACGTTGCATTTAAACACAGTGGTTACTCAGTATTTGCTGGTGTTGGTGAGAGAACAAGAGAGGGTAACGATCTTTACGAAGAGATGAAAGAATCAAACGTATTGGATAAAGTTGCACTGTGCTATGGTCAGATGAGTGAGCCTCCTGGAGCTAGAAACAGAATCGCGCTTACAGGTCTTACAATGGCTGAGTACTTTAGAGATGAGATGGGACTTGATGTTCTTATGTTTATCGATAATATCTTTAGATTCTCTCAATCAGGTTCAGAGATGTCTGCACTTCTTGGTCGTATCCCTTCAGCAGTTGGTTACCAGCCAACGCTAGCACGTGAGATGGGTATTTTACAAGAGCGTATTACATCAACGAAAAAAGGTTCAATTACTTCAGTTCAAGCAGTATATGTACCTGCGGATGATTTAACTGATCCAGCTCCTGCGACAGTTTTTGCTCACCTTGATGCAACAACAGTACTTAATAGAAGTATCTCTGAAAAAGGTATCTATCCAGCAGTTGATCCACTTGATTCAACTTCAAGAATGCTTGATCCGCAAATTATCGGTGAAGAGCACTATAATATTGCTAGAGGTGTTCAAGCTGTACTTCAAAAATATAAAGATCTTCAAGATATTATTGCAATTCTTGGTATGGATGAGCTTAGTGAAGAAGATAAACAAGTGGTTGAGAGAGCAAGAAAGATTGAAAAGTATCTTTCACAACCATTCTTCGTTGCTGAGATCTTTACAGGTAGTCCAGGAAAGTATGTAACACTTGAAGATACACTTGCTGGTTTCAAAGGTATTTTAGCAGGTGACTACGATCATCTACCAGAGAATGCGTTCTATATGGTTGGTGATATGAATGGGGCTTTAGAAAAAGCTGAGAAAATGAAAAGTAAAGCGTAAGCTTTACTTTTTTTGAGGGTGATGAAACCCTTTTCTCTTAAAAAGGATATATATGGCAACTATGAAATGTGAAATAATCACACCAAATGGATCAATTTTTTCTGGTGACATCTCGAGTGTGACTGTTCCTGGTAGTGAGGGTGAGTTTGGTGTTTTACCAGAGCATGCTGGATTGGTTTCATTACTGGCTAATGGTGTAATTGAAATAGAAAAATCTGATAAATCAAAAGAGTTAGTCGCAATTAACTGGGGTCACATTAAAGTTGATGAAGGTAAAGTTACTATCTTGGCAGATGGTGCAGTCGCGATCTCAGGAAGTGGTACTGAAATAGCATCAGCACTTGGTGAAGCGAAAGAACTTATCAACAGTATGAGTGATTCTGATGTGGCTATTGCAACTGCAACTGCTAAATTGGAGAGTGCAGCAAAAGGAAACTTCTAAAGGAGCTTTATGGATATTTTTTTATCATATATCACCGAGGGTGGTATCATAGCGACTTTAGTTTTTATTTGGCTTTCGCTCTATTTTCTCATCACTATTTGGATTTGGGTATCAAGGTATCTAACACTAAATAGCTGGGAAAAGAGTGAGAAGTCTTCTCTTGAGTCTCTACTACGAGGCGTACCAAAAATCAAACGAAGCTCAATTTTAAGTAAATGTTTACAAAGTGAAGATTCAAAAGCTTCATTAAATATTTGTAAAAGTGTTGCAGAAAAAAAGGCAACATCTTATCTCTCTATGTTATCTGTAATCTCTTCTACAGCACCTTTTATTGGTCTTTTTGGAACCATTGTTTCAATTTTAAAAACATTTGCAGAACTTGGAAATGCAAAAACTGCCTCATTGACTGTGATTGCACCTGCAATCAGTGAAGCTCTGGTTGTGACTGCTGCTGGAATTTTTGTGGCTATTCCTGCTTATTCTGCACATGTTTTGCTCAAAAGAAAAGCATATGAATTGTTAAGTGTGATTGAAAGAGAGATAGAGTTACTGCATACATCTTCACCAAGACAAGAGTCAGGCACTAGAAAAAATGAATTTTAATTGGGATGAAAATCCAGATCTAAATATTACACCTTTAGTTGACATCATGTTAGTTTTGATGGCGATTTTGATGGTTACTGCACCTGTAATGGAGTATCAAGATGATATTTCATTACCACAGGGCTCAACTGCAAAAGCAACACATAAAATACCTGATCTTACGCTTCGTATTGATGATAAGCGTACAATATTTTTAAAAGATAAAAAATATGCATTTGATACATTTGCTGATGATTTTGTACTAAATTCTGAAAAGTTTTCTAAAGATACAGTAGTCTATATCAAAGCTGATAAAGATTTAAAGTATGATGATGTAATGTTTATCCTTAAAGTAGTGAAAGATTCAGGCTTCTCAAAAGTATCTCTTGTAACCAATGGCTGATAAAAATCTTTATAAAATTATTGCACTTGGGATTGCAATATTTACCTACCTTTTGTTGATATTTTCTGTAGTTGAATATATCAAAGAAGATGCCAAAATAAAAAAAGATTATGGATTTAATGTTGATGAGGCTATTGTCGTAAATATTGATTCACTCCTGCCTGATAAACCAAAACCAGTAGAACAGCCAAAACCCAAACCTATTGAACTTCCTAAGCCTGAGGTAAAACCTGTTGAAAAACCACTTCCAAAAGAGATAGTAGAGCCTATTATCCTTCCTCCAGACCCAAAACCTGTTGAAGAGAAACAAGAGGAGAAAGTACCTAAAGAGAGTAGGGCAAAAGAGACAAAAAGTGCAAAAGATCTTTTCTCTACGGTGCGTACAGATGATTATGCAAAGTCCATGGAAGAAAAACGAAAACAAGAGGCTGCACGAGCCAGTCGTTTAAAACAGCAAAAAGCTGAAGCTGCACAAAAGAGAGCAGAAGCTAAAAAACGTAAAGAACTTCAGAAAAAAAGGGCTCTTGAAGCGCAAAAACTTGTACAAGAGATGCAGATATCGACACCATCTACACATCAAAAAAGTGGTGAAAAACATGAGTTTTGGAGTTTTGTCTCAAGTAAGATTATGTCAAAGTGGGAGCGAACAATTTCCACTCAAGATGGTTTAGCAGCAACGGTTACCATCCGTATTGATAATAAAGGAAGACTTACCTATAGTGATTTAAAATCTTCATATAATTCACTATTTGATACAAAACTTAAGGTTTTTCTTGATAATTTAGAGTATGAAAGATTTCCATCTTACAAACAAGGTTCTTTTATTGAGGCTGAGTTTGAGTTTAAAGATCAAGAGAAAGGTTTATAAATGAAGAAATTTTTACTCTTATGTATTTTTGTTATTCATGCTTTTGCATATGACTCTACGATACAGATAGTGAAGAACTTAGAAAAACATCCTAGATTAGCTGTGGCTGATGCAGGAAGTCAAAATATTGAAGAAAAAACGAAGCGAAAGTTACTTAAACTTTTGATTGGGGATTTAAAAGTTAGTGCACATTTCAATGTTGATGATAGCTATGTGAAGATGGATTATGTAAGCAATGAAGGCACAGCGACGTTGGCAAAAAGTGGTGTTGAACTACTTGTTAAATGTAAATTTGAAAAACATCCGTCTGGGAAGTTGATGGCAAGTACCAAGTTGGTAAATGCTAAAAATGGTGATCTCCTTTATGAAAAATTTTACTCAATTTCAAAGCCAAAACGTTATCCATTTTTAGCGCACAATGTAGCGATTGATGTCAATGATTATTTTGGTGCACCATCAATCTCATGGATGAAAAGTTATATCATTTTTGCGCGATATACAAAAGCTGGAGAGAGTGAAATTGTAGTAGCTGATTATACGTTGACATTTAAAAAGACGATTGTCAGTGGTGGTCTTAACATATTTCCAAAATGGGCAAATGCAAAGCAGGATTCTTTTTACTATACCTCTTATAATGCCTTGCATCCTACACTCTACCATGTCAATATTTATACAGGTAAAAAGAAAAAGATTGCTGCTAGTGAAGGTATGATTGTCTGTTCTGATGTTAGCCAAGATGGTAATAAACTTCTTGTGACTATGGCACCAAATGAGCAACCAGATATCTACCTCTATGATGTAAGAAGTGGCAGTAAAAAACGATTAACAACCTATCGTGGTATTGATGTAGGTGGTAGCTTTGTTGACAGTGACCAAAATATCGTTTTTGTATCTGAAAGATTAGGTTATCCAAATGTGTTTTCAAAAAGTATTAACGGAAAAAGTGTAGATCAGATGATTTACCATGGTAAAAATAACAGCTCTTGTTCAACCCATGGTAAATATATCGTCTATTCAAGTAGAGAGGGGCAAAACTCATTTGGTAAAAATACATTCAATCTCTACTTAATTTCAACGCAGACAGACTATATAAGGAAGTTGACAACCAGTGGTAAAAATATGTTTCCACGATTTGCTGATGATGGTGAAACAGTTGTGTTTATTAAATATATTGGTAATAAAAGTGCGTTAGGTGTTTTAAGGCTCAATGCAAATAAAAGCTTTCTATTCCCCCTAAATGCGGGTAAAATACAATCTATTGACTGGTGAAATTATTTACTTTAATATGTTAAAATATATAATGTGTTTAGTTTTTAAAAATTTTTAAGGGACTTGTAATGATGAAACAAAGTGAAATCCTGCTTGCAGGTAAAAAAAGTATCATATTAACATGTGTCATAGCGGGGCTCATTTTGTCGGGTTGTTCACAAAAGACACCTGAGATTGATACATCTACTGTAGTTGACACTGGATATACTGATACAAATGCAGTGACTAATGATAATCAAATTGACCAAATGTCAAGTATGGAAAATCAAATAACCTTTGGTTCAGATGAAGAGCGTATTAGTGCTGTGCAAAATGAAGTTCAAGTGCTCTATTTTGCAACTGATAGTTATAAACTTTCAGATAGTGAAATGACAAAGCTTGTACAAAACTCTACTATTTTCAATGGTGATCTTGCGAGTGATCTTTCTATTAAGATTGAGGGTAATTGTGATGAGTGGGGTACTGATGAATATAACTACGCACTTGGATTAAAAAGAGCTAAAAGTGTTAAAGACTCTTTAGAGCAATCAGGTGTTAATGAAGGGCGTATGGCGCTTATTAGTTATGGTGAAAGCAAACCAATTTGTAGTGAACATAATGATGGATGTTGGCAACAAAATAGAAGAGTTGACTTTAAGTTATTACCATAAGGTATTATAAAATTATGCGAAATATTTTACTTTTATCACTACTATCCTCTGTGCTCTATAGTGCTGAAACTTCTGCTTTTGGTGCGGGTGGTTTAGATAACAGCAACCCATATGGGTTAACAGAGAGTGAAAAAGTAATCTTTGAAAATAAAAAACAACTTCGTAACCAAAATCAAAAAATTGATGATCTCTCTGAACAGATTGAAGGTATGCGAAGTGTTGTTGACTCTATTAGCACGAAGCTTGGTAAAACAGGACAACGTATCAATGCACTTGATCAACAAAAAAATGCAACAAGTGATGATGAGTTAGCAATGATTAAGAGTGATATTACTGAACTTAAACGTGTACAAAATGAAAATTATGAGAAGATCGATAACGTACTGAAAAAATTAAGTACAATGATTGATAAAATTAATAGCAATTATGTCACACATGAAGAGCTTACTGTAAGAGATACAAAAAAAAAATTAAGTAGCAGTAAAACAGAGTCCAAACTTACCAATGCACAAAAGCTAAAAAAAGCAGTTGCAATGTACCGTAAAAAGTACTATACAAAATCCTTTCCATTCTTTGAATCACTAGTAAAAAAAGGGTACAAGCCTGCAACCTCTAACTATTATTTGGGTGAAATCTCTTATTATAAGAAACGTTATTCTGATGCGATAGTTTATTATAAAAAAAGTGTTGGTCATTATGATAAAGCAACCTACATGCCTACCCTTTTACTACACACTGGTATCTCATTTGAGAAACTAGATGACACTGAAAATAAGGTCAAATTTTTAGAAGCACTTCTCTCATCATATCCCCAAAGTTCTGAAGCAAAAATAGCACGTAAACATCTAAACTAAGGTTTTTTAGGTACAATCATCCTAATCAGTAATATTTTGACCTGGAGGGGTAAAACGTTAATGATGAATAGTTTTAATAATAAAATATAAATAAGGAAAAATTATGACAATTGCAGATAATTGTGTTGTATCAATTGAGTATGAATTAACAGAAGCAGGTGGAAGTGACGTTATCGATTCAAATATTGGTCAAGCTCCATTAGATTATATCTCTGGAAAAGGACAAATTATTCCTGGACTTGAGAGCCAACTTACAGGACTTTCTGCTGGTGAAAAAGCAGACGTAAAAGTAAATGCAGCAGAAGCTTATGGTGAGATGAATCCTGAAGCTGTTGATACTCTACCAAAAGAGCAGTTTGCAGGTCTTGATCTTCAAGTAGGTATGCAACTCTATGGCCAAGGTGAAAATGGTGAGACTGTAACTGTAACAGTGAAAGAGTTTAATGATGAGACTGTTACTATTGATTATAACCATCCATTAGCAGGTAAAGATCTTATGTTCTCTGTTTCAGTTGTAAATGTAAGAGAAGCAACTCCAGATGAAGTACTTAGCGGTCAAATTGGTGGTCCAAAAGATAGTGGTGAATCATGTGGTACAGGATGTGGTTGTCACTAATCGAAAGATAATTATTACTTTAGGGAATTTCCCTAAAGTAAATGATGTTACTCTTTAATAGATCCAATTAAAAACTTCAAAATTAAAATTATCAATTTCAACATTCTCTTCTGATTTTATTTTGTATGATTGATGTTTAAATTCATCCTTATCATTTGCAAACTCTTCGACGTTGATTCTAAAGTCACCCCAGTTATCAAACCAAAAGTGCTTATTCTGTGGCCACCACGCTGTTTCTGCATTTTGATTTTCCTCATCTGTTCCATTATACTTCCATGCGTCCCATTGATTATTATTATTTTTATCCTCAAAAGTGATCAGGTTAAAGTGACCTTTGTTGTCTAACGCTTCTTGTATCTCTTTTGCATTGACACTTAATGCATAGGAGCTATTTTCATCAAGTGCTGATGCTTGAATTGTTGTTGAGTGACATTGGTGTTCAAAAGTTGTGGCATCAAAAGTGCATTGCTCTTTGATCAGGGCTACTTTTGTATTTTCACTTAGGGTTGTATTATTTTCTGTTTGTACTTGACCTGAAAAGATGATTTGTTCATTTCCCGTAATCTCTCCCACAGAACCTACTTTAAAACTTGCATATGTATGTCCACCTCTACCGATATCTTTACCTGTAGTTTTATCAATAAAAACAAGTTCTACATTGATATTGTATTCACCTTCTTCACTATTCTCTTTTAATGGTATCGGAAGTTTAAAAGAGTTACTTTGTATTGGTCTGTTATCCCACCATGTATTGTAGATCTCAGTGTTACACTCTTTCCATTCCTCTTCACCATTACAGTCAGCATAATCAATCTGTCCGTCACCATTTGTATCTTTTCTCTCTACAAGGTTAATCCCTACCTGATAGGCAGGAACTATGTTCTCAGGTAAGTTTGCATCAGCAATTTTTTTATCTAGATCATCTGTATTCCATTTAAATATGATATCTTTAATTGCATCATTGGTCCCATCTTCATTGCTATCAAAGTTTGTAGCAAATGAGGTATACCCTTTATTATCAGTCTCTTGTAGAAACTTATCTTGTTTTGATTGAAACGATTGTTGAATCTGTTGCTGTTCTTCACTCCAGTTTTGCTGATTTTCCCAATCCAAGTTATTGAGTGCTTCTGGCCATTGTGGATATGCTAGGGGTGAAGTTAACTCAGGTGTAAAGCCTGTAGCATCTCTAAGTACAAAAATATTTTTGAAAGTTTTTGAAACACTCTCTCCATCATAGGTAATTTGTATTGTATAGTCACCAGAAACATGGTTAGTGATATTCATCTTTGATCTATCTGGTTCACAAGGTTGTTCAGCACCTTCACAGTGGCTCCATGGATGATGGCTTAACGCAACAAAGTCATTTTTGATTGCATTTTCATTGATACTTAAATTGATTGTTTTATGTGTGCCATTTTGTGTTGGATAGGTTAGTGTTGCATTTGTAAGTTTTGTAATATCGACTTGTGCATTAGGGTTCATCATCCAACTTGGTTTTTCTATATCTGTATAAATAGTTAAAAACTCTTGTTCACCAGCTACACCCCAAAATTTATCTGTTCTTGCTTCAAACCAGTTGATACTTAGTGTGTCATAATCTCCCCCAAGTGCAAACTCTAAATCTTGAAATATAAAAAATGGATCTACTTCAACAAGACGTATCTGTTCAAGTTTATCTTCAAAGAGTGGTTTTTCTTTTGCGCGTAGATAAGTTTCAAGTTTGTTCTTTTGCACTTCTTTGACAGCGACTTGCTCAACAAACATCACATAAACGATTGCTTGACCCATATTTTCAAACTCTGTATCGACACTCATGCTTGTGGCAAATTGTTGTGAGAAGAGATAGGCGATGATTGGTGGAAAGTCAGCAATTTTTGCGATCTCATCAGCTGTTTTATTCTCTTTATTTTTTAAAGCATAAAACTCTAATAGTAGAGCTTTCATATTACCTAACACTTCACCTGAGCTAATTTGATTATTAATGGTATTAAGAATATCAGTGACAAGACCTTCTTGATCCTCTTCGGCAATACCAATATGCTCCAACTCTGCTACAAACCATTCGTCAGGATTCCACGTCCCATCTTCTGATGATTCAAACTCAAATGTGAGTTTATTTTGAAATTGACCTATGGTATAGGCTTTTGTATCATATTTATCGGCTAAAAATTCAATAACCCAGTCAGGTGCACCATCATCACCTGTTTGATTAAAAATCTCTTCTACTAACTCTTTTTTACTAAGGTTTGCAAAGTAACTCTCTGCCTTTGCAACATTTTTATTTGCTTGTAATGTTTTTGAGACACCTTCATCTGTTAAAATTACACCGCTTGAATCACTTAGTTTATCGTTCTCTTTGATCTTGCCTGTAAATTGTTCAAATGTTTCATCATCTTCTAGTGAAATGACCATATCATCTTGACTTGGGATCTCAACGAGTCCATCCTCTACCAATGCAGCAAAAGAGCTACTAATAGCATTTTTGACATTTCCAACAAGTGCTTTCACTTTATCCTCTGTTAGTGCTACACCAACAAGTGCTTCTTCAACTGCTTTTGTGATTGTATCTACAATCAATGAAGAGACTCTATCAACTTTTGCATCTGTTATATCTGTTTGGGCAATCGTGACATTTGATTTCATCTCAAGTACTTTGCCATTGCCTACTTTTTTCATATATCTTACGATGTACTCTTTATTACCTGCAACGTTTGGACAGGTATAGCTGTTATCTGTGATAGAACAGATAACCTCCGTATCCTTGAGTTCACCTTTTTCATCAAGAACATAAAGCTTGACAATTTCATCAGGATTTGGTGCATCAGAGCTATTTACTTGGAGACTAGTTCCAAAACTTTCAATACTTCCACCTACACTTCTCTCACCTTTATAACTTACTTCTGATGTTGTTGTATCCCCGCTACTATTATCTCCATCTGGATTACTATCTGTAGGGACGTTAGTGTTAGGTGTAGTGGTTGTACTACTACCACCACAACCACTAAGTACTAATACTGCTGCAAAACTTAAAGTTATAATTCCCTGTTTGAAATCAACCTTCATGCCAAACTCCTTTCAAGTTATATAATAATTTTTTATAATCATGAGATCGTCATATCTCATTAAAAATTAAATATTGCGGTCTTTTCAGCACTTATTTCAAAATTTCATTTTACTTTTTTTCTAAAATGTGATACAATCCGCACAATTTCAGCACACATCGGTCTGTGACTGACTTCGTTTTTGTCATCCTTCGATAACCTTAACAACATATATTCAACACAACAGCCTAGATCGAGAAAGTTTTTACTTTATAAAGGCACTAATTAAAAGGTATTTTATGTCATTTTCAAATTTGGGTTTATCAGATCCGATACTTCGTGCTATTGCTGAACAAGGTTATAGTGAGCCCACACCTGTACAAAAACAGGCAATCCCTGTGATACTCAGTCAAAAAGATGTTTTAGCAGGCGCACAGACTGGTACTGGAAAAACAGCAGGTTTTACACTGCCTCTTTTACAACAACTCAGTGATAATCCTTCAAAAAGCAAACGACATGTACGTGCACTGGTACTAACACCAACACGTGAATTGGCAGCACAAGTGGGTGAGAGTGTAGCAACTTATGGAAAATATCTGCCATTTAAATCAACTGTAATTTATGGTGGTGTGGGTATTAATCCCCAAATCGCTACCCTTAAAAAAGGTGTCGATATTTTAGTGGCTACACCTGGACGACTTCTTGATCTTGTGAATCAAAAAAAACTTGATCTCTCTTTTGTGGAAACTTTAGTGTTAGATGAAGCAGATCGTATGCTTGATATGGGATTTATCAACGATATCAAAAAGATTTTGGCGTTATTGCCTAAAAAGAGACAAAATCTTCTTTTCTCAGCAACTTTTTCTGATGAGATTAAAAAACTTGCAGATTCACTTTTAAATACACCAGCACTTATTGAAGTAGCACGTAGAAATAGAACTTCTCAAAGTGTTGCTCAACTTGTCTATCCTGTAGATAAAGGACGTAAACGAGAGTTACTGATACATGTGATTAAAAAAGGGAAATGGAAGCAAGTACTTGTTTTTACAAGAACTAAACATGGAGCAAATCGTCTCAGTGAACAGTTAGGGAAAAAGGGGATTACTTCGGCTGCGATCCATGGTAATAAGAGCCAAGGGGCACGTACAAAAGCGTTAGCTGATTTTAAATCTGGAGCTGTACGCGTACTTGTGGCTACAGATATTGCGGCACGAGGGATCGATATCGATCAATTGCCTCATGTGGTAAATTTTGAACTTCCTAATGTCCCTGAAGACTATGTACATCGTATCGGTCGTACTGGTCGCGCAGGTAATGAAGGAGAAGCGGTCTCTTTAGTTTGTGTAGAGGAACATGAGTTACTTAACGGTATTGAGAAGTTGATCAAGCGTAAAATTGATAAGACGATAGTAGAGGGTTTTGAACCAGATCCTATGATTGTGCCAGAGCCTAAAAAAAAGGACCAAAGAAATAATAGCAGAAGAAGATCTCGAAACAGTAAGAGAGATAGCTCAAAAAAACAGAGCCAAAGCGCTAAACGCGCTTAAGCTCTTGGTTTGTAGCTGAGTACTTTTTTTACCGTATCTATTGCACAGAAAAAGAGTGCATCAAAAAGTGGATTGAGTTTAGTGGTGTTCTCATCGATAATATCAAAGGCATGGATGCTAAATCCTTCGCCATCTTGTCTATTTTTACGTTGTACACGAAACTCGATTGGTTTGAGTGTGCGGACAAGATTGAGGACATTTTTATAAGATTTCTCTTCTTTTGGAGGTAGAAAATTTCCTCTTTTACTCTCATGTATACGCTCTTGCATCAGTAGCGTTAGTTTATCTTTAAAGATCACTTTTTGCCATTTGATTGTGCCTAAAGAGAGACGAAATTCACACTCTTTAGCAATCAGTGGATGGGGTTTTGTTTGGCGGATTGCTTCGATGAGTTGAAGGAAAGCATTGTTACCACCAAAGGCTTGGGCATGTTTAGAGAGTTGTTCATGATAAGCCTGTTTGGCACTGTCGTCTAAGTTATTAAAATCACACATAAGGTAAGCCTTTTTTTATTGTACGGCATTGTATCGGATTTAACTATTGACAAACTGATACATCAAAATTGCAGCGGCTATTGCGACATTGAAACTTTTGATATCGGGTCGCATCTCTATTTTGACTATCTCATCACAAGCGTTGAGTACCTCTTCACTGATACCTTTACCTTCATGCCCCATCAAAAGTACCCATTTTTCACTAGGTTTTATCTCTTTTAACACAGTTGCATCATCTGTGACCTCTGCTGCATAGATTTTATATCCACGTTGTTGAAGTGTTTTAAGTGTGCTGAAAATATTCTCATAAAGGTGATATTGTAACTTACTTATGTGTCCCATGGAGACACGAAGTGAACGTCTACCATAAGGGTGAGGACCTTGATGCGGAAGTAGGTATGAGTTGATACCAAGTGCTGCAGCACTTCTGGCAATTGAGCCGATATTTTCAGTAGAGGTGATTTGATCAAGCATAATAATTTGATCACCAAGTATCTCTAAAGGCTTTTGTGAGGGGCGAATACCATGCATCATAACATTGTGATGGATTTTATGTCCGACAATATCTTGGAGTAGAGATTTCTCTGCAACATAGAGATAAGGTATCTCTTTTTGTTCAATTAATGTTGCATAAGTATCATAGTAGGATTGTGTTGCTAAGATACTTTTGATCTCTATCTCTATCCCTGTCTCTAATAGTATGTTGACAACTTTTGGACTATCTGCTATAAAACTATTATCTATTGTAAAAGCATTATCTCTTAATGTTTTGTAGATTGAGAGTGCTGGGGTGTTGAGTGTATCAACAGGTATAAGATTCATGGTTTGATGAGTAAAAAGATGGTGAAGTAGTGAAAGATACTTCCTCCCAAAACAAACAGATGCCAAATAGCATGGTTTAGTTTTAATGAATCTTTGGCGTAAAAATAGATTCCCAAGGTATAGATGATTCCCCCTACCAGTAGAAGTACAGAAGGAAGTATCCCTATATGTGCGATCAGAGGTTTATATGCAATTACAATGAACCACCCCATCACGGCATAGAGAATGACTGAAAAAAGTTCAAAGCGTCCAGGATAGGCAAACTTTAAAAATGTTCCAATGGCTGCTGCACCCCAGATAATACCAAAGATTACCCATCCAAAAGTACCTTGTACCCCTAAAAGAGATATGGGAGTATAGGTACTTGCGATGAGAAAGTAGATCGCAGTATGGTCAAGTTTTTGTAAAAATGATTTGATTTCATAGTGAGGTATGGCATGGTAAAGTGTAGAAGCGCCATACATGACAATAAGGCCAAGTCCAAAAACGATACTGGTTAAAATCTTTGTTGTATCCCCGCTAAAAGCAGCTAGTGTGATGAGTACACCAAACCCAAATGTACTTAAAAAAAGACCAAACCCATGTGAAATAGCGTGCCAGATCTCTTCAACAAGTGTGTAGCCATTGACGCTTTTGTGCATAGGGTACCTTTAGCAATAATTTGTGAAATTGTAGCGAAGTTTTATAGAATGTTTAGCGTGACTCTTTTTGTGCTTTCTCTCTTGCTTTATCTTTTTTACTTTTACGCTTTCCTTTGATAGGTGGGGTTCCTTTTACCTTTGGGACAGGATCACCTGTAAGTATAAAACCATCAATCTGTTCACGTTTGATGTTTATTTTTGCTCTTTTTTCAATCAGTCGAAAATGATCTTGATCCTCATGTCCAATAAAAGAGAGGGCTAATCCCGTTTGTCCAGCACGGCCAGTACGTCCAATACGATGGATATAGTCTGTTGGTGAACGTGGGAGATCAAAGTTTACTACACATGCCATTGCATTGATATCAAGACCTCTTGCTGCAATATCTGTGGCAAATAAGATACGAATTTTCTTTGCTTTAAATGAGTCAAGTGTATAGATACGATCCTCCTGATCTAAATCACCATGAAATGACTCTGCCTCAAATCCATGTTTTCTAAACTTTGCGGCAATATTGTCGGCAGCCCGTTTGTTTGCCATAAAGACTAATACCTGTTCCCAATTCTCTGTTGAGAGTAGATATCTTAACAGTGGACCTCTATTTTCACGATTGACTTCGATAGCGCGTTGTGTGATGCGTGTGACAGTTGGACTCTCTTGTGAGAAGGTGACTTCTGTTGGATCTTGTGTGATCTTTGCCGCAATATCAACCATTTTTGGGGGATAGGTGGCGGAAAAGAGAAGGTTTTGACGCTCTGTTGGCAATGCTTGTAAAATCACTTCCAACTCTTCTGCAAACCTGAGATCTAGCATTTTATCCGCTTCATCAAGAATAAAAAACTCTAAATGCGAGAGATTGATCTGTTTTTTACTCAAAATATCGATGAATCTTCCTGCGGTGGCTACCACGATATCACACCCTTGTTGAAGTGTATAGAGTTGATCACCGATACTTTCACCTCCTATGATACTCACAACTTTTGGCTGTTTGGGTAAGTGAGTACTATAGTCTATAAAAGCGTTGGCCACTTGGAGGGTTAGCTCCCTTGTTGGAGTGAGCACTAATGTTGTGATCTTAGATTTACCCTCTGGGATATTTTGGGACCAAAGTTGCAGTAGAGGTAAGACAAAACTAGCAGTTTTTCCACTTCCTGTTTGTGCCCTAGCGATGATATCTTGATGTTGAAGTATAAGAGGGATGACTTTACTTTGGATAGCAGTTGGTGTATGATAACCAAGTGCATGGATTGCTTTGTTGATCTCTGGTGAGATATGGAGTGAAGAAAATGGCATATTTGATAGTCCTTATCTTAAAAGTGTATCTAAAATCTGCTCATAACTCCTCTCTATAAGGGATGTTATTAATCATACACTGAATCCATATCAAAGTCATCTTCTACAATATCTGGTAATTTCTCTAGAGATTTGGGGTTGACTTCTGCACCTTTGAAGTCATACTCATTAGCATCATAGAAGCGTTGTTCTTCTGCATATCTTTTCTCTTTCTCTATCTCTTTTTGTACTTGTTTATCAAGTCTGCTTTTTTTTGTGTTGTTTTTGTCTTGAGATGTGGCAAAAAGTAGTGTAGTTATTATGAGAGGTAAAAGTACTATTTTAGGCATGAACATATCTCCTCTATTTAGTTTTACTATAACAATTATATCAAATTATTATTGATGAGAAGAATGTTTAGGATCAAGAGTCATAGTTTTACTCAATAAATTTAAAATTATGAATGCTAACACCTATTGTACAATCATCAGCACAATTTTTATCTCTGTATTGGCATTTTGATAAGAGGCCATGTGTATAAAAGTTCAGATAGATATGATATTTTTCGGGATCATTTTTTGTTGATAAAATATCTTTGCACTCTTCATAGAGCTCATCTAATAATTATAATTTTGATATATCATAAGCAAATTTTTCAACTGCTTTCCAATCTGTAAATTCAACGACACTTTTAGGGTCTGTTGGTCCTTTTGTCATCCACATGATAAATCTAATCATCTGTCTATCTAAAAGACCATACTTTTGGTAGTCTAACTTACCTCCAAAAACGGCTAAATGCTGTGGTTTCCATGTGATCTGTTTTAAAAACTTGATCAGGTAGGGATTAGTAGTAGGGTGATTTTTCTCTGGTTTTCTTGCAACGACATTGACAGAAAAAAAGGCATTTGGTTTGCTCTCTAGTAACGCTTGGTGGGTAGTGATAAAGTTGTAGACTTTAGGACTATGTTTGCCATATCGGATACTTGCACCAATGATGATTTTATCAAAGTTTTCTAGTGCTATGAAGTTCTCAATATCAAGGATTGTGACCTTATGATGATACTTGTTAAGTGTGGTTTCTATGGTACGACAAATCTTTTTCGTATGGTTATCTGTGGTTGAGAAGATGAGTAATATTTTAGCTATCTATGACTCCTTGTTGATGCCAAGACAGGCCAACTTGATTCAACTAATAATCTATCATGACAGTAGATCTTACCCACAAATAGATCACCTACTTTATAGTTTCCTACACCTTTAGGTGTACCACTCATGATGATGTCATGGTCTTCGAGTTGCATAAAGCTTTGGATCTCTGTTAACATCTCTTTAGGTTTATAGATCATCAAATCATAATTTGCAAATTGAACACGCTTGTCATTGATATATAACTCTAGTTTTAATCCAGTGATATCTCCATCAAAAGGTACAAATGCTCCAAAGACAGCAGAGTAATCAAATGCTTTTGCTCTCTCCCATGGTAGGCCCTTTGCTTTCATCTTATTTTGAATATCAGCTTTGGTGAGGTCAAGACCAAAGCTAATACCTGCAATACGTTTATTTTTAATCAAAAAACAGATCTCGCCTTCAAATCTCGTATTTTCACTAAAATAGTATAGCGAATCACTGATAGCAGAGTTTGGCTTATTAAAAATAACCATCGAGTCTGGTGTTTCATTGTCTAGTTCTTTGATATGTTCTACATAATTCCGACCGATACAGACTATTTTAGAAGGGGTGAGTATTTGCTGATTAAATGTTATAGTTTTCATATATACTCCTTCTATCACAGTAGGTTTATAGATATCTATTTAGTTGTGAAAAGAGACAAACTCTTCCAATGAAATACGTTCTGTACGATAGCTGTTGATCAATGCATCTGTATCTTCATATCCTAGTGCTATTCCGCAAAGTAGTACTTTACCTTTGTCCACATTTAGCCCTTGTTTGATAATTTCAGGATACTCAGCTAAAGCAGCTTGTGGACAGCTTCCTAGTCCAAGTTCAGTGGCTGCAAGCATTATCGATTGTAAAAACATTCCATAATCCAAGTAAGAGCCTTTGGTTAATGTTGAATCGATAAAAAAGTATAAGACAATGGGTGCATCAAATGCTCTGTAGTTGGCTTTCCATTGTCCAATTTGTTTCTCTTTATCTTCTCTACTAATTCCTAAAGTCTTATACATTAAGAGACCTGTCTCTTTTCTTCTGCTTTTATATGGTTCACTCCATTGAAGTGGATAGTATTGGTAATCCATGTTTGCTTTTATACCATTTTCAAATGATTCAATAACTTTGTTTTCAAGTTCTCTTTTTTTATCCCCACTCACAACATGAACGATCCATGGTTGCATATTGACTCAATATCCGGTGCTAGACGGGGGAACGCATCCACGATGAGATTCTTCAGCATGAAATGTGGCATTAATGGGAGGAGCGGTGCGCAGGCTGATGAATCGTGGAATGGTCTGGTGTCGGCGAAGCTGTTGCATAATATCAATGATAACACCTTCGATGGATGCAGAGCGGTGAAGCGCTGGAGTAAATACCCCGATAGACTTGTTCCGAAGAAATGCCCCTCCTTGATTTTCACCGCGTCGAGGAATAGGTCAAAGCCCTTGCACCAATCCATGGCTCGCATGTACGCTGGGAACTGCACGCTGTAGACGCGGTATCCCTTCTCCGATAGCATCTGTAACTGTTGGAAGAATACCGCTGCTGTTCCGCTGGTACCTTTACACCATCAAGATTGGAATGAAATTAGATCAAAATACAATGAGTAATATTATAATATACCATGTAAGAAGACGATTGGCGTCTGATCCTCCGGCCCCAACTTGTGGTACATCCATACCCTTTCCCTGGTTGACACTCGGTACACCTTGAATCATAATATGCTATTATGATAGTTTTGTTGAAATATAATGGAATAATACTGGATTTTGCTCGAGGAACTGGCGATATCCCGTGGTGAAGGACCCGCCTAGGCATCCTGTCACTATGCCGGCAGTGGACATGTTTTTACAACTAATGTGTATGTGTGTTTTTCCTGACTGAAACAAAATATTTTTCTGTGGGGTGTGAGGGGGATGGGGCAGAATAATACAACAGGGCTCACTGACTATTACATCACTACAATATGATGACTCAATTATTGAAATAAGATTTTATGCCATTCCATCTGCCTGCCATAGATCAGGCCAAAACCAGCAATACATAAT
>JAHZKW010000083.1 GCA_022600175.1 Campylobacterota bacterium | reverse complement strand
CTAAGAAACTTAGTGCGAAAAAACGAGAGTTCTTGTTTACTCAGATTGTTGAAAATGCAGATTATGAAGTTGTGTTTACCGATAACCATACCATAGATGAGATAGGCTTATCACAAACCATTCATAATGCGATGCAAACTATTATAAAGCGTTTGAACCCCCAACATACGATCATGGATGGTAATACGACATTTGGTGTTGAGAATGTTGAAGCGATTATTAAAGCTGATCAGAGTGTTTGGGAGGTAAGTGCTGCAAGTATATTAGCAAAAGTGAGTCGTGATCGTTATATTGTAGAACAAGCAACAAGGTATCCTCTCTATCAGTTTGAAAAACATAAAGGATATGGTACAAAGCTACATAGAGAGATGATTCAAGCCCATGGTTATTGTGACTTGCACCGTCGATCTTTTAAGATCAAAGGGATTTAGGCTCTACTAAAGAGCCTCTTTGGGGTTAGTGGTTTTCCACTGACTCCATTAAAACCCCAATAATATCAGACATAGTGACAATACCATGTAATTCGTTATCATCAATGACTAAAATTCTTTTGATGCTATTGTTGACCATCAATCTTGCGACATACTTCACATCTAATTTTCTAGAGACTGAAAGTGCAGGAGCACTAGCAATGTCATATACATTTAGTAGATCAATATCTCCATCTTCAGCAACAATAGATTGAAGAATATTTTTAAATGTTACAAGTCCATAAGCACCATTTTCATTACTTTTATCCATAATAACAGATTTAATATTGTTTGCTCTCATTTTTTGAAGTGCTTCTCTGACAGTTGCCATTTGTTGTACAACAACTAATTTCTCTTTTTTAGTCATAATATCTTCAACTAACATCTCTACCTCCTAAAGTATATGTTTGATCTCTTTTTCAAATTGGTGTAATTCATCATTATCAAGTCCTGCAACATGGCTAAGTGGTATCGTAAATGCCAGCGATCTATTTTCATGACTGTCTAGATCAAATTCTGTACGCAGTGCTTTCATGACTCTCATCGAAAGTTTTCTTGGTAGTACAAAGAGAAGTAAAGAGACATTCTCTTCAAGGGTAAGACCAAAAAAGACCTTTTTTTCTTTAAGTCCAATATTTCTACCATGAATAATTGTGGCGCCGCCTGCACCTGCCTGTTTCGCGATTTCGATTGCTCTCTCTTCATCTTTGTCAGGTATGATAGTCACTAATGCTACAAACTTCATGCGCGCTCCTTTATTTTTTCTCTGCTTTTTTGAGCAGTCTTTCAGAATAGATTCCGTATCCCATCACGGTGATCATTGGGAAGAGTGATGCAAAAGCGATCAATCCAAAACCATCAATGAGAGGATTTCTGCCATCAATATTTTCAGCTAATCCTAGCCCTAGTGCCGCAACTAATGGTACGGTGACTGTTGAGGTGGTAACACCACCACTATCATAGGCAATAGGAACAATATAGCGTGGTGCAAATTGTGTCATGATAATGACAACGATATAGCCTGCAATAATATAGTAGTGAATAGGGTCACCCACCACAATACGATACGCACCTAAAGCAATACCAAAAGCAACGCCAAGGGCTACGACAAGACGTAGTATCATCTGTTTTATATTACCTTCACTGATCTCTTCTACTTTGATGGCAATGGCGAGCAGTGATGGTTCTGCCATGGTGGTTGAAAAACCGATTAAAAATGCAAAAAGGTAGATCAAGAGGTTATTTTTCATCGCTGTTAATTGAAATGCAATTGATTCACCGATAGGAAAGAGTCCCATCTCAAGACCTACTATAAATGCGTAAAGCCCTAAAATAACCATGATAATACCAGTGATGATTTTATGGAGATGTGCAACTGGTTTTTTAATAATAATATATTGAAAAAAGAAAATTACAATGAGAATTGGTGCAACATCTTTGATGACACCGACTAGATCCATCAATTTTTTAACAAGATCAAATTCATAGACTACAGCGGTGGTTTGTGCTGCTTCGACAACAGGTAATACTGCTGTTGCAACATCATTGTTCCCTGCTAAGGCATAGACAATAATGCCATAGATTTGTACAAAAATCATGGGTGTTAAAGAGGCAAATGCGATGAGTCCAAAACCATCAATGACAGGGTTTCTCCCTTTTATACTTGAGGCAAGTCCAATCCCTAATGCAGCAACAAGAGGTACGGTGACTGTTGAAGTGGTAACACCACCACTATCATAAGCAAGTCCTATAATCTCTTTGGGTGCAAAGAATGTAACAATAACGACAAGAATATATCCTGAGATAATATAGTAATGGATAGGGTGGCCTAAGAGAATTCTAAGTGTGCCTAAAGCGATGGCAAACCCTACCGAGAGTGCGACGGTCATCCGTAAAAAGAAAGCGTCGACTTTACCATCACTAATGGAGGCAGCTTTATCTGCAATTGCAATCAACGCAGGTTCTGCTACTGTGGTGGAGAATCCAATGGTGAAGGCAAAAATGAGTAACCAAAAGACAGACCCTTTTTTAGCAAAGTCTGTTGCAAGATTTTCACCAATAGGAAAGATCCCAAGTTCAAGACCTCGAATAAAGAGTGCTAAGCCTACCGCTACAATTGTGAGTCCAATGATAATAGAGGTGAGGTTATTAGGCATGGCTTGAATGATAGCAATTTGAAAAAATGCTACAACGACAATAATAGGGACAAGATCTTTAAAA
This sequence comes from Campylobacterota bacterium, assembly GCA_022600175.1. Lineage (GTDB taxonomy): Bacteria > Campylobacterota > Campylobacteria > Campylobacterales > QNZT01 > SZUA-1433. The sequence goes on along the minus strand of JAHZKW010000083.1, from coordinate 2,022 downwards.
GAGTTTTTTAGATCTCCGGCAAATATTTTTAAGCTCTCATTCATCATAGGTGGGATTATATCTTTTCGGACTTAAAACTATTTTAAATTCTTATGATAGCACTAAAAATAGTTATTAAATAGTGTAATAACTACATAGAAAAAAGGAAATAAGAAAAAAAGTATGGTAATTCCCACAAAATAGAGTGTCACTTTACGCTCAGCTGGAGGAATATTGTCGATGAGTATCTTTTTATATAGTGCTTTATTGGCATAGCTCTCTTGGTATAATATGAACAGAAGCATGAGGAGTAAAACTGTCAGCGTTTCTGGTCTCTCAAAGATGTGATAGTAGAAAAAGAAAAAACTAATTGTAAAGAGAGTGCTTAATAGTTGTGCGATGATGTAAACTTTAGTCTGATTAGGACTAAGATAGATCGTTAAAAGACCATTTGCAAAAATGAGTCCACAATAAATAATTGCCCAAAGTGGTAGATGTAACTCAAAAGTCATTACAAATCCTTATAGTTATACTTGGTACTATTGTAACTAAAATGTGCTACAATATATAAAAAGCTTTGTATGGGGAGGACTTTATCATGTCTCTAAAAAAGTGGTATGACGCTATCGGTACTAAAAATGATATTTTTGATGTTAAGGATGTTAAAGAGTTTAAATATGCAACAGGTATTTTAATCTGTAATATTGTAAATCTCAAAAAAGAGGATCCTAGTGAAGAGTTGTGTATGTTTTGTGATAATTTTCAAAAAGAGTATCAACTTAGTGATGAAGAGGCACAAGGTCTCTATAAGGATGTTCAAAACTTTGACCAAAACTTAGAGAAGTATATTGCGGTGATTAAGTCACATCTGCACGGTAGTGAACATAAAAAGTTAGATTTTATGCATACGTTAAATCGTTTTATCATTAAAGATGAGTGTGATGATCAAGATTATTGTGTATTTGAAGTGATCAAAGAACAACTTTTCTCTTAATGTAAATTTATGCAGCACTTAGATCTCTATGCCAAAATAGAACCGCTGATTGGTTTTTATGATACCTACAATCAACTCTATAATATTTATCTTGAGTCACTGAGTGATTATGAGATAGAGAGTCTGTTAGATGTGGGGTGTGGTAATGGGGTGATGTTAACATATCTTCAAGATAAATATCTTGCAAAAGGGATTGATTTAAGTGCTGAGATGGTACATCGTGCTAAAGAGAGAGGCGTAAATGCTTCTTGTCAAACGCTTGAGTCAATCACCGAGAAATTTGATGCGATCATTGCCGTGGCGGATGTCCTTAACTATCTCGATCATGAGGCGTTGGATTCTTTTATGGGTGCCGTCTCTAGTGCTTTAAATCCAGAAGGTATTTTTATCTGTGATATCAATACTTTGTTTGGTTTTGAAGAGGTAACGGCTGGAAGTATGAGTTGGGATCATCAAGATCAGTTTTTAGCGATAGAAGCTGACTTTGAGGATGAGGTACTAACGACACATATTACGCTGTTTGAAAAAGATGGAGCACTTTATCGTAAAGAGCAAGCAGAGATCTTACAGTACTATCATACGATAGAACAGGTATGTGCTGCGGTGACTGATTTACAGTTGATAAGTGCTAAAGAGGTTGCTTTATTTGGCGAAGAGATAGATAAAAACATACTTATTTTTCACAAAGGTTCACAATGAAAAATTACGCATATTTACATTCACCAGCGGGGTTATTGGAGATTATTGAACGTGCTGGTAAGATTGTGGGGATTCGGTTTTGTAAGAGTGAAGAACATCTTACGCATATGAACGTTTTGCTCGAAGAGGCTGTTTTACAACTTAATGCTTATTTTGAGGGGGCGAAATCATTTAATTTGCCATTAGATCTACAGTGTGGCGAATTTGAAAAAAATGTTTATACCGCTTTATCAAAAGTTTCTTTTGGACAAACACTCTCTTATAAAGAGTTGGCAACACTTGCAGGTCACCCTAATGCCTATCGTGCTGTTGGATCTGCGATGGCTAAAAATAAATTTGTGATTGTGATT
>JAHZKW010000082.1 GCA_022600175.1 Campylobacterota bacterium | reverse complement strand
GGCTAAATTACGCGCTTCCCCTAAGGGTGTATGCACTGGAGCATAAAAATACTTTATGCGGTTATCATTATAAGATTTAATAATTTCTGCACTACGATCAGTAGATTGGTTATCCCAAAAAATAATTTCCCAATTCTGGTAAGTTTGATTAAAAACGCTCTCTATCGCTTCTTTGAGATAGGTATCACTGTTATAGCAATTAATTACTACTGAGACTAATGGCTGATTAACATGCACTATAAAAGTCCTTAATAGCGTTGATAACTCTGGTCTGATCTTCAGTAGAGAGATCAAACTGACATGGGAGAGTCAAAATCTCTTCATAGATCTTTTCAGTGATAGGCAGAACATAATCACTCTTATATTTACTTAACATATGGTTTGGTTTATAGTGTATACCACATTCAATATTGTGACTAAGAAGGTGTTCCCTTAATAGATCTCTATTTTTAGCCTTTAACACAAAAATATGTGAAACAATATTTTCATAATCAAAGTCTAAAAGGGTGATACCATCAACTCCACGTAATTCAGTCACATATGTTTTAGCAATACTTTGTCTTTTTGCTGCAATTACATCAATCTTTTTGAGTTGCGTGCTTCCAATTGCAGCATAAATATTACTCATGTGATATCTAAATCCTTGATGTGTGACATCAAAATCCCAACTTCTTTGTCCTGCATAACGTTTTTCTGTATCTTTTTCAACGCCTAACAATCTAGCATCTTTAACACGTTGTATAAATGTAGGATCATTTGAAAGTACAGCACCACCCTCCCCTGACGTAATATTTTTAATGCCATCGAAACTAAAACAGATCACATCACCTTCATAGCCAATTATTTGACCTTCTCGTTTGCAACCAAATGAGTGTGCAGCATCTTCAATAACTCTAAGATTATTTGCTTGAGCAAAAGTATTAATTTCTAACATCTCTTGTGAATTACTTGCATAATGAACAGGCATAATTGCTTTTGTCTTTTCAGTAACTCTTTTTTTAGCATCTTCAATATCCATAAAGAGTGTCTCTTCTTTAACATCCACAGAAATAGGTATTGCACCTGTAGCTGAAATAGCTTGATAAGAAGCTACATAAGTGAGTGAAGGAACAAGGACTTCATCCCCTAGACCAATATCAAGACAAGCGAGGGCAATATGTAGTGCAGATGTTCCAGTATTAACACAAATAACCTCTTTGTCTGTTCCAATATAGGATTTGATTTCATTCTCAAAGTTTTGTACTTCTGCACCCATTCCTAAAAATTCATGGTCAAGCACTTTTAGTACTGCCTCTTTCTCTTCTTTTCCAACACAAGATTTGGAGAGTCTCACTTTATTCATATCCATTCTCCTTTAGCTATCCACTCTATCCCAAGTATAAGGGATGTCATTTTCATAAGGGTCAATCTTTAACATTTCATTCTCTCCACCTTTGTCATGAGGAATATCTGGAGCATTGGCAAGCAGTGCAGTTTCCGTTATCCCTTTATGCCCATTTGCCACACCAACTGGAATTTGCACTAAACAGTAGTTATCATCACCAATAAAAAGCTCCATCAAGTTTCCTTTCGTCGGTGAATCGTCTCGTGTATCAAATAAAACTAACTTCACCATACCATCAACTACACAATAATTTAGACTGACGCGTTGATGTATATGCCATCCTTTGATAGCACCTTTATAGATTTTAGAAAAGTAAATCTCACCAAATTTTGTAAAATGTGCATCAGAAGATCTTAGCATATGATAGATCGTACCTCTCTCATCTGGTATTTTTCTTAGTTTAACAACATTGACACCTTCAATATGGCTCATTTTTTTCTCCTTAAATCATTATCAACAATGCCCTCATTTAAAAGATATTGAATCTGTTTTAACCTTGTATAATCTTTATGTTCAAATTGTTTATTTAATGCTACTTTGTCATACTCATTTTTTAACGCTGCAATACCATTATCTAATCTGTGAGAGATTTTAAAACCCAGTTGTTCATTGAGCTTTTTAAATGAAACATTATAGTTTCTCGTATCTCCCGCATCATCTTGCATAATTTTAATTTCGCAATCACTAAAATACTTTTTTACATGTTCTGCAATAGATCTAATTTGATAATTTTCATCAGTATCACCAACATTAAAAGCTTCATTATGAATCAATCTCTTATCTGCTTTAAGGACATGAATAACGGCACCACAAATATCTTTTACATGCACTAAAGGTCTCCAAGGCTTACCATCACCTAAAATCTTAATCTCTTTGTCAACTTTGGCATAACCACTCAGACTATTGACAACAATATCAAAACGCATTCTCGGTGAAAAACCAAATGCAGTTGAATTTCTCATGTAAGTTGGACTAAAAGTTTCATCTGCCAATTCAGCAATACCCTCTTCCGCTAAAATCTTTGATTTACCATAAGCAGTTTGAGGATTAGAAGCATCCTCTTCGGTTAAAGCATCATTTCCACCTTGGCCATAAAGAGAGCATGAACTTGCAAATACAAATCGTTCAACCCCCGCTTCTTTAGCAAGTTTTGCAATATTTACGGATGCCTTGTAATTTATATCATAAGTAAGTTGTTCATCAAGCATGCCTAGAGGATCATTACTAAGTGCAGCTAAATGTACTACTGCATAATAATTTTTATCTTTAAAGTCTTCAATTGTTACATCCCTAACATCTTTGTGTACTAATTCATATTGTGGAAATGCTGTGTTATTTAAATTACCATCACTATAGTAACAATTATCTAACCCCACAACTTCAAATCCATTATCAATCAACATTGGCATCATAACCGTACCAATATATCCTTCACTTCCTGTTACTAATATTTTTTGCATCTTTACTCCTGTATGTAATTTTCTACCACCCATTTTGCAAATGGAAATGAACTCGTAAATGCGGGACTTACCGCATTTAAAACATGTATGCTATGGTGATCCCCTTCAACCACAAAATCTTGTAATAGCTCTAAACTTTTTGTATTTAGAAGCTGTGCTCTAATACCTGGTTTGCTCCATTCATTAAAGCCTTCCGTATCTATCTCTTTGACCATTTTTGTTGCTAACGAGACAAAATGTTTTTTATTATATTTTTGAAGCTCTTCAAACGCCAAACTTCTAAAGTTAAACGCATTTGTGATAAAAAGTTTCAACTCATACTTTACTATTTCAGTCAACTCTTGAAATTTAAAATTATTAAAATTTTGATAATTTTCACGCCAAAAAGCAGGAATTGCTGTAGGACCAATTTTGATGGTACCATCCACTGTTATCGTATAATGTACCCCTAAAAATGGATTTTTAAGGTTTGGTACAGGATAAATATTAGTTTTAATAGGATGATCGTGTTTTGTATATTTTAAATAGATCCCTTTAAATGGGATAATCACATAATTTTCTGAAAATCCAAAATCTTTTGCTATTTTATCGGCATAAAGTCCAGCACAATTGATGATCTTATTTGCATGAAAGACTCTTTTTTTACTGCTTAATATCCTGTGTTGATCTAACTTTTTAGTATATCCCTCTTCAAAATAAAACTTTACTCCCTCAGCAACCAACGCTTGTTTAAGATGCTGGCTAATCTCTATAGGATCAACTGTAGCCGTATCTGGAGAATAGAGTGCTTTTTGATAAGTTTGAACATTAGGATCAATCTCTGCTAATCTCTTCTCATCAATCAGTCTTACATTTACACCATTTTGTATACCTCTTTTTTCAAGTTCATAAAGAGAGGTTAACTCTTGCTCATTATTAGCCACAACAACTTTTTGACACTCATTAATTTTAAGATTATTATCTTTACAATATGCTCTTAAAATTTGATTTCCATCTTTCGTAAATTTTGCTTTCAAAGAGTTTGCTGTATAGTAAAACCCGGCATGCAATACACCACTATTTCGACCACTGCTATGTTGCGCAACATCTTTTTCTTTCTCAATTATCATTATTTTTTTATCAGGATAGCGCTGTTTTAAGATTTTTGCAATTGTGAGTCCAATAATACCAGAACCGATAATTAAAAAATCACTTTTTAATTCCATTTTTTCCATTTCGCATTATTATTATCCCACATCTTATTAAGCTGTGTATTATCTCTTAAAGTATCCATACATTGCCAAAAACCTTTATGTTTATAGGTGTAGAGTTCATCATCTTCAGTGAGTTGTTCCAAAGGCTTTTTTTCAAACACACAATCTAAATCATCACTAATATAATCAAAAACTTTTGGTTCACAGACAAAAAAACCAGCATTTATCCAAGGACTATCTTCTATCGCTTTTTCAGCAAATTTCTCAACTTTATTGTCATCACTAATATTAAGATTTCCAAATCGACTATCAGGCTGTACAGAGGTCATAGTAACCGCTTTTTTGTGTGACTTGTGAAATGCAATAGATGCTGCTACATCAATATCAGAAACACCATCACCATATGTAAGTAAAAAAGTTTCATCGCCTATATAATCTTTGGCTTGCTTAATTCTACCACCTGTCATCGTATGTAACCCTGTCTCCAACAGCGTTACTTTCCATGGTTCACTACTATTATTATGAATTTGCATGTTGTTATTTTGGAGATCTATAGTCACATTACTTTGATGTAGAAAATAGTTTGCAAAGTACTCTTTAATATAGTACCCTTTATATCCCAGCAATATCACAAACTCATTAATTCCGTAATGCGAATAAATTTTCATAATATGCCAAAGTATTGGTTTACCCCCAATCTCAACCATCGGTTTTGGACGAATGGTTGTCTCTTCACTAAGCCTTGTCCCAAAACCACCTGCTAATATTAATGCCTTCACCGATACTCCTTTTATAAGTTATTATTTTTTATGATATAGATACGATCAACATAGACTGATTTGACCTCTTTATTTTCAGGAGGACTTAACCAAATATAATCTGCATCAATATTTGTTGTATCAATTGACCCTATTTTCACACTTTGATAGACATTATCTTCAAATTGACCAACTAGTTTGACCCCTTTGATAAAAGTAGGATGAATACCATAGTAGAGTGCTATTGCCTTATTATCTAAAAAAGAGTGATCTTTATTAAAATTGATTTTAACATTTGCATAAATATCCCACTTTCCTGTCGGAAAGTTCAACATTGGTAATTGAAATCCCCAGGCACCTTCACTGCCAGACATTTTTGCACTAATACCATCACTACTAACACTATCTTCTACTAAATCGGCACAACAAAGTTTTAATTCATACTCTTGATAATCAAACCAATCTTTACCTGTATGCAAACCTTTAGCTAATTTGGGGATACTAGGTTTTTTACGTTTCAAGTCAATAATTGCTTTTAGATGTGCGATATCACCTCCTTCATAAAAATTATGAATTTGAGGATGTGTAAGAAATTGTTTGAGTCTATTTTTACTTTTCTCTACCCCTTTCCCACCATCACCTCGCATAATACGTACATAATCAATGCCTGAGAAAAGTTCTGTAAGATGTACTTTAGCTTGAGGGTCGTTTGCTACCTTTTTTAATCCCTCTTCTAAAATTTTTTCTAAGTATTGTAATGAAGGGGGAGCCAAAAACTTCATATTAAGACTACTTTTCAACAAGAGAGGCTCTTCCATTCTTTGATGTATTTGATCTATTTTTTGTATATATTCTTGGACATATGTTGAAGCATCTTTATAATAAGCATCACAAAATATTTGAATCAATTTATCAATTTTTAGAGTTGGATCCCACATCAGTTTTGAAAAAACCCAATTACGAAGGGCTAACAACTCTCCACCTAATGTTCCATAACTACTTTGTAAAAAAATTCCTTTTATATTTGATATCTCAGCAAAAGTTTTAAGATCATAATCCAAGGCATATAGATTAGGATAGGGCTGAAAATATCCGCCAAAATTCGTGGCATAATGCCAAATATAAATCTCTCGATCAAACTTAGTCCAATCTAAAAGATCTCTATAAATTGCTCTATTTGTTTTTGACATTAAAGGTTTTGACAAATCTGCCTCTATTGGTGAATAAAAGATAGTTAAATTTGTAGGTAACTCTTTTTTTAACTGGGGAGGTGTTCTACTCCATTGGTACGCTTGAAAAAAAACTTTATTCTTTAATGACTGTGCAATATAACTACTATATTTTAAAAATGGTTCACTTGGCATGATCCCCTTTTTGATCCCTTTAGTACAAAAGCTTTCTCTATCTTCATGTTCTAAAAGAAAGCCATCATCGTTTTTAATTTGCAGGGTATAGAGCTTTTTTTGCATCTCTTTAAGTGCTATTTTGGCAACAGTAATATTTGAAAAGTCATACTGCCCATTACAACTATATTGATCATCATTAATCAATGAGGACGAAACAAAATCATTATAAATAGCTTTCCCTTTTGGAAATTTTAAAGATTGGTTTTTATTGACACTTCTATGTCCTAATCTACCATTGAGTCTACATTTAGTTGCAAACTCTAGATCATCACTCTCAAGACTAAAATATTCACGATACTCAAAATGTGGTTCTTGTACATCATTAATACTTTCAAGATATATTACTTTATGACTTGGAATAATTTCAAACTCTTGAGTTAAAAATTGACATCCAAGATAGTATTCTAAAAAATGGTATACACCGTAAAATATTGCACGATCATTTGTACCTGCAATTATTACTTGATTCTCTATACGTTCTAAGATAAAACTATCTGTACGTAATTTTTGTAATTTATTTTTGATCACTGAATCTATTGTTTTATCATACAAATGTATAAGTTTAATTTGTGGTGTATTAGTACTATTTTGCATTGTAGTCACAATATTTTGCGAGAATATCTTTTGTAAATATTCTCGCAAAACCATCGAAGCATTTTTTGTTTTTTTTGTATACACAATTCGTGTATCACTATTAATCATCAACGGTGTAGCGTGCAAGGTTATTGTTGCAGTAAAAAAAAGAATTAATGTGAGTATTTTTAGCATAAATTATTTAGCAATGATAAACGGTTGATAAAGTCGGTTTTTAACCAAAAACTTGACAGCTGACTTAATATGCCACATCATACTTTGGGAGAAGAGTGTACGGCTTTGCATTTGTGTCTCATGTTCTATATAAAACTCATCATCATAAAGTATACACATTTCCATACTATTAGCGCGGTAACAGAGATCCATATCTTCACAATACATAAAATAATCTTCATCAAATCCCTGTAATCTTCTATAAACATCAGGTCTAAAAACCATAAATGCTCCAGAGATCCACTCAGGATGTTTTACATGAATATTACTACCATAATGCAATCTTTTATCTGTTGCTAAAGAGTAAGCAAAATTAAAAAATCTTGGAAAATATTTATCAGGGTTATCTACATAATTACTCTCCTTGTCAAAATATGTTTTGACATGATAGATATCACAAGGGGTTTGAACAAACTTCTTCAATAAGCCTTCTAATTGGTCAATATGTATAACAATATCTGGATTACAGACAATAAAAATATCTTTTGTATGAGGATTTATTTGTGAAAAACATTTATTATGATTTGCACCAAAACCTCTTGTTACACCATCATAATAGTAAAAATACTCTTTTTGTCTACAAAATTGTTTTAAAAGATCTGCTCCTGTATTATCAATAATTGATAACTTAATATTAAAACCACTAAGTTGTTTAGGAATATGAGAAAAATTTTCAATGATCATCTCTTCTTGTGCATGTGAAACAATGGATATGTAAACATCTCGTAAACTCACAATATACCTTTTTTTATTTTTTGAATATACATAGCCAAGTTTTTTGCACTTTGCATATATCCATAGCGTTCTTTTTCGACAATTAATTCTAGTCTATCACTTGTTAACTTTAAAATTTCTTTATCTTTTAGTATTTGTTGTAAAAATTTATTTATTGATTCCTTATATCCAGTTTTATCATTAAACTTAGGATATTCATCCCCCATAATTTCATTAAAAATTGGAATATCAGAAAGAATTGGAATACAGCGAAACCATAAAGCTTCGACTAAAGGTAACCCATATCCCTCATTGCGAGAGAGAAAAAAACAAAATTGTGACTCTGTATAAAGTCGATTAAGTGCAGTATCTTCCATATAACCATGAAAAATAACTTCTATCTTTTGATATGCTGCATTTTTAAAAATCTGCTCAGTTTCACTTGTTTGTTTACCTACAATATGCAAAACTGCGCTATCTGTATCAACACTCTTTTGTAAATATCTGTCAAAATAATCACAAAACGTTAATACTCTATCAAAACCTTTTGCTCTATTAATACGTCCTACCACTAAAAAACTAGTGACAGGATTATCATACTTTTGTAATATTGAAGTAGAAGGTCTCTCATAGTGTTGTACTTTAAAAGGGATACCATTAGGAAGATAGATCAGTGCTTTGTTCTCTCTATCTATGTTGTAAAACCTATTTAAGTCAGACTTCGTTGATTCTGAGATATAACCTATTGCTGTATCAAAATACTTCCCCATTCTCAATAAAAATGTATGATAGAGTCTAAAAAAACGGGAGTATAAATGGGGAGAAATCTCAGGAGAGAGGTCATGAATCACTTTGACAACCTTAGAAGGAATCAAGAAAATCGGCATAAAATTTGTTGCAAAAACAATTTTATATCTACCATTTTTTAAAAGTTTAAAAAATAGATCACTAATTTTATGTAAGAAACTTTGATCAGCAACTTCAACAAAATGAATATTTTCAAGCGCCGTATTATCTAAAATCCTATTTTCTAATAACCCCCGTACACTTTTCCCAATATAAATATCAACATCAATTTCACCCCTTTGTACTATCTCTTGTAGTAAAAACTCTTTTAAAAGGTTTTCTGTATAGACACTTATTCCATCATATTTTTTAATATAACCTGTAGCAATAAAAGCAATTTTAAACATATTCTCTCTTTTTTTCATTTGATAAGTAAGTTGCAACACCCAAAGAAAACCCTAAAAATAAATAATAAAACTCATCACCTGTGGCAGGATTAAAATTAGCGAAAATAAAATAATATATGGGTAAACTAAAAGATAGATAATAAGCCTTATTCATAGATAAATAGACCAAACCAAGATGAAATATTAATCCAAATATTGATGTACTAAGCCAAATATCCAAATAAGAGTTAAATACCATTGCACTTCCCTCACCAAGACCAATCACATCTTGTGGCTTCAAAGTAAAATAAGCTTCAACAAAGCCAAAGCCATATCCACCAAAGTAGTGACTCTCTTCCAACATTGAAGAGACAATCATAAAAACTTTCCCACGCTCTTTTTCTAACTTTTCCTGTAACATTTCAGCTGAAATTAGTGGTTCATTTAGACTACTATTAAGGATAAAAAAGAGAACAATAAAAAGTAGTACCCCCATTAAGACTTTTAATGTATCAACTTTATGATACATCATCAAGAGTGCATGTTTATACCGCATATAGTTTGGTTGATATTTATTAGAATAAAGAAGCATTAACATGGATTTATAAAAGACCATGAATAATAAAATCAAAATAAAAGCAATCCAAACTGTTTTATTTTTAGATAAAACTAATGTCACAACAATAAAAATATAAAAAATAATCAATAATGACTTTTTCTTAGGCCATAATTGAAATTGAAAACGTAATAATAAGGAGATCAACAGCATACTTCCTATAACCATTGCTAGCCAACCTGCCTCAAAAAATGTTCCTTGAAAATCTAAATATTTGATACCACCCCACCCCTCTCTGTAACTAATAAATTTATCAAGAATTGATTTAGGAACTGGAGCATATTCAATAATATAAGCAAAAAAAGCATATATAAATATCGATATTTCAGTAAGATAAATAAACCTTTTAGGGTTCAGTTTTAATAGTGTGCTATACCCTACATAATAGGCAGCAGGAAAAATTAAAAAGTATTTGATCATGAACTTTATTTCACCAAATTTATTTTCAAGAGAATTAAAACTAATGAGACTCATAATAAAAGCGCCAACAAAAAAATAGAGTAAAATTTTCCACTGCACTTTATTTTTGAGAAAATCATCCATGAAGATAAACATAAATGTAGTCAAAATAAAAAATTGCCCTACACGTACACCATCAACAAGCTTTAAAGCAGGAATTGCAAGGAAAAAAAATGTAAAGAGATAGAGTAAAAAATAAAAATTATGAAGACGTAGCATGTTTTTGTCTATTTTTAAGGCTATCTGTAAATTTCCTATTTTGATCGATATATTTTCTATTCTCTTTACGGGCAATAATTTTAATATACTTTTTATTGACACCATTTAAAACAAATCCTATATTTTTAATATTATTTTTTACTACAATATTTTCCATATAGGTAACAAAACTTTTTTCTGAATATTTTGATTTTAATACAGAGAGTACAAGGTCAGCTTTTTTCATCAAAAAGAGTGACTCCGCTGCAATACCAGCAGGAGGAAGGTCGATGATAATATAGTCATATTGCTCTTTGAGTTTTGTAATCATAATATCAATATAATTTGAGTTAATAACTTTCATGGGATTTTCTATTTGTGGTCCTGAAGGAACCACGTAAAGGTTTGGAAACTGATTGGATTGATAAGTTACATCTGCAAGTTTTTTATTTCCAAAGAGTACGGAAGAGAGTCCCAGACTATTATCAAGTTCAAATTTAGTGTGGATTTCAGGAAGTCTAAGATCTAAAGAAAGAATAATCGTTTTTTTATCTCCCATTCCTAGGGCAATAGATAAATTTGCTGCCAATGTTGTTTTCCCTTCACCTTTAACCATGGAGGTAATTGCGATGACTTGTCCTTGACCTTTCATTCCAAAACTATCTATACGGTCTCGTAAACTCCACATCATTTGTGATGCAATTGAGTCAGGATCTTTAGCAACAAAAAGATCGTTGTATAGCTGTTTATCTTTAACATAGGGAATTGTTCCTAAATAAGGTAGACGGGTTAACTCTTCAACTTCACTAGGAACAGTGATTTTTTTAGCAAAATATGCACGTACCAATGCATAAAAAAGTGCAAATAGAAGTCCTAAGATACTACCCAATACTAATAATAGTGACTTTTTGGGTTTAGTATGTATCTCTGGCAAAAATGCATAATCTAAAATACGATATGTATAATCACCTTGCACCTTTTTGGTGATATCCAACTGTCTTTTCTTTTCAAGTAACAGAAGATAGTTCTTTTCCACTAAGTCATACTCCCGCTTAAGCTTAGCAAAACCTATCTCTTTTTGTGGCACTGTTGTAAGCGTTGTTTTGTATTTGTCAAGATAACCTCTGAGTTTGACTCTTTTTACTTTAGCATCTTTTAAAAGTAATTTAATATTTTGTTCGAGGGTAATACTCTTTTGTGCAATACTCTTTTTAATTTGCATAATACTTGGGTGACGATTTTTATATTTTTTACGCAATATTTTATACTGTTCTTCTTCTTTTGCAATGGTGTCAGCCAATTTAATAAGATTGCTATTGCCCAGTTGCGCAATTTGTGTCAAAACATTTTTATAATCATAACTTTTTTGAAAACTGTGTAAAAGAGATTTGAGTAATTGATGTCTCATCTCTAAATCTTCAAGTTGATTTTCATATTTTGAGATACTATTAATAAGGTTATTAGTTTGTTGTGTCATACCAGCAACTCTATTTTTCTCTACAAAACTTTGTAATACTCTTTCAACTTGAGCTAATTTATATTTTTCACTCTCCAACTCTTCATTAATTAATTTTAGCTGAGTGTTAGACTGTAACATTTGCTGTCCAACACTCATACGCATATACTCTTTTAATAGTGCATTGACAAACTGCTGTGCCTTTATAGGAGAATTGTCATCATAAATAATTTTAATTATACTAGATTGAAAACTATTTTTAACGACCGTTAAATTTCGTAATACTTTATCTACATGATCACGAGTATGTTCAATATTAAAGTAGAGCTCTTCTGCATCAACATAAGGATTTTTTTCAATCGTAAACTCTAAAAAGTCACTTACCACTGGTTTTGAAAATTGATACACCAATGCACTGCTTCGATCTTCTGTAAATAACTTTGATTCAATATTACTATCTGGAACAAGACGTAAGGCGTAATGCCTATGGTCAATCTGTTTAATATGAAACATTTTTTGGTAAAAACTGTCATCTTTAACCTTGAGGTTTTTAATTAAAAATGGTGGTTCATCGGGTAATATAGAGTAGGGTTTAATCCCCCCATTTTGAAAATAATTAATATTTAGCTGTAGTTTTTTAATAACTTGAGAAACTAAATACCGAGATTGTAAAAAATCCATCTGAGTTACAAAATGTCTCTCATACTCATTCTCAGCCCCTCGGTCCTCAGAGATTCCCAAAGGGTTATATTTAGAGATAACCTCCAAAGTGGCATCTGTACGATATACCTTTTGACTAAAAAGTATGTAGATAAATGTTAATGTGATAAATAAAATAGTAATGAAAATAATTGATTTTTTGTAATCTAAAAGCTTATCGACTACACTCCTAGCATAAAAATCATGTTCGTTCATACTCATCTAAATCCTACTTCCATACTTGATAAACTGTTAAGGTGCTAAAGAGTGTATTAATCCAGCTAAGAGAGGGGTTTGCACCACTAAGTGGGAGGTTAAAATCCTTTACCCTGTTATGTGCAACATACACAATATCATCAGGGAGCAAACCAACATTATTATTATGTACACTATGCATATCGGTTAGGTCAATATGAAAAACTTGATAACTCTCTCTGTTACCACGTACCACCTTAATGACATCACGTTGTGCGAAATCCGTTAACCCGCCTCGCTCAGCGATCGCCTTTAATGGCGTAATAGTACGATGTTTCAGAAGTTCGATAGAGCCTGGATTTTTTACTTCACCTAAAACATAAATTTTTTGATTGAGTATCTCGACACGAAGCGCTGGCTTTTCAAGATAGCTAGAGTACCTTCGATAAAGCATATCAACTACCTGATCTTTACTCTTTCCAGCAACAACAACTTCACCAATAATAGGCATCGTAATTGTACCGTTTGTATGCACTTCAATACCTACATCACTCTCAGAAAGATCTTTACTCTTAGTGCTTAGTTCTGGATACTCAAAAAATATGATAGAGAGTCTATCATGCGGTTTGATCTTATAAGTTTGATCAACTGAAACTCTACTAGGTGTTTCACTTTGGGGTGCATTTTTTACAAACATTTGATTTTCTTTACCTGAGCATCCTGTAAATAAGATAAATACGATCATAAAATAAAAAACAATTCTTAATATTTGCAAATTTAAACCTTCATAATTATTAATACACTATTTAAGACATATCGTCCGCAGAGAAAGTTTTTTTAATAAACAGTTTTAGATATAATAATTTAAAAAAGAGAGTATATTATTTGATGTTTGAAAAATTTTTAAGATTCTTTATAGATAACGCTCGTATGAATTACGTACTCTTTTTCTTGGTCTTTGTCACAGGTATTTATGCCTATATGAAAACACCCAAAGAGATCTTTCCCTCATTTGAACTGGATATGGTATCGATCTCAGGAAGCTATACGGGAGCTTCTATTGATATTATGGATAAGATGGCTGTTAAAGATATCGAAGATGAAGTCAAAAATGTAGATGGTATTAAAGAGATGGCAACCATCATCTCTCCGGGACGCTTT
>JAHZKW010000081.1 GCA_022600175.1 Campylobacterota bacterium | reverse complement strand
TCTTATGGGGGATTCTACGGTATTAGGATTAAATCTTGATATGTTTATGAATGAACACTTTGGTCTAAGAGGTGGCTATGAAAGACTTTTAAAGATGGAAGTTGATGGTAGTGATGATGCAACTATGAATCGATTTTACATGAATGCAATTGCACGTTATCAGATGGAAAAGTATGCGGTGACTCCTTATATTTTTGGTGGTGTAGGAAATGAGTCATGTGAAGACAATGACTGTCCAAGTGAGTGGTTTACTAATATAGGACTAGGATTAGGATATGATATAAGCTCAAATTTTAAACTCTCTCCTGAAATTAAAATAGTGAATCGTGATCGTGCATGTGGGAGTGAATGTGGAGATGGACTCACTGATATGGTGATGACGCTTGGTGCTACTTATGCTTTTGGTAAACCGAAAGTCGTTGAGAGAATTGTAAAAGAAAATGTGATAGTTACCAAAGAGGTGCCAGTGGAGATTGAAGTGCCTGTTGAAGTATGTCGTGTTCCTTCCAATATCAAAGACCGATGTGATAACTCTTATTATGTACAGATTGCAAGTCTTACACTTTGTCCTACTTGTGAGGTAAAAATTCGTGATAAGCGTTTACGAAATAAGTTAAGAAATAGTGGTTATCGTTATGAGTTATATGAGACTGTAACAAAACATGGTGATAGAGTGGCTAAGGTTTTGATTGGTCCTTATAGATGTAAACGTGAAGCGTATGCACACATTTGTGATATTAAAAAATTATTTGAGTGTGACGCATTTATCTACTCAAAGAGGTGATTACTCCTCTTTGATCGTGGAGATGAAGTCTTCATAAATCTGTTCTAACTCAGCATCTCTTTGCTCAATAATGTCTTCATGGTGTGTTTGTATCGCCTCTTCAAGTACTGCTAATCTTTTAGAGAGGTACAAAAAGAGTTGTTTGTTAATATCAGGGAGTTTATTGTGACTTAGTGGGCTTCGATCTTTTCCTCTAACAATTACCCTTGCTGGTATACCCACTGCAGTCGAGTTTTCAGGGACAGATTTAACAACAACAGAGTTTGCCCCAACTCGTGCATTTTCTCCAATAGTGATATTACCAAGTACTTTTGCCCCACCTCCTATAACAGCACCTTTTTTGATTGTAGGGTGCCTTTTAACATGCTTTTCAAGACTCACCCCGCCTAATGTTACCCCTTGGTAGATAAGTACATCATCTTCAATTATTGCGGTCTCTCCAATCACAACACCAAATCCATGATCTAGAAAAACACGTCTTCCAATTGTACATCTTGGATGTATCTCAACATTAGTAATAATTTGCGTAATACCCATAATAGCACGTGAAAGTAGTTTGAAGTTTTTATTATAGAGTCTATTGGCAACACGATAAGTGACTAATGCCCAGACACCTGGATAGTTAAAGAGTAGTTCAAATCGTGAATTAATTGCAGGGTCGTTTTTCCAAGGTGTAGAAAAATCTTCTTTGATGATACTAAAAAGTGAGCTCTTTTGCATAACCTGCCTTATTTAACTGTTTTAAGATAGCCATTTTCTTCAAGAAAAATGGCGATACGATTAATTATCTTTTCTTTCAATGTAATACTTATTAGTGAGGATTTGTTTATATTTTCTATAAGTGTTTCCCTTACTTGTGTTGTATCATAATTTAAATCATCTAAAATGTCAATAATAGATGAAGATTCAGTTAGGTTTTTAATCTCATACCCATTACTGTTGATCTCTATGGTTGCTTCTGTAGGATGCACAAATAGATTGTGATCCATCCCTAATACCTCTTGATATGCCCCTATGAGAAAAAAACCTAAAAAGTACTCTTCTTTACTTAGATCTATACTATGTAAAAAGAGTGGGTTTTTAGCATTAAACCCTATTTCCCCATCACTATCACACGTAATATCCCAAAGACTTGCTGATCGTGTAGGCTTTTGGTCTAGTTTTGCTAAAGGCATTACTGGAAAGTGTTGATTTAAACCCCAAAAATCTGGCATACTTTGAAACATTGAAAAATTAATCAAATATTTTTCTTGTATCATATCTTGTATATGCAAAAGTTCTTCTAGGTTTTTATCTTGTAAAAGATAGATTGATTTTTTAATAATCAAATGTGTTAAAACTTCACTGTTAGATCTATCTTGTAGATCAACATACCCTAAATCAAAAAGCGTCAGTAGAGAGTTTAGATGATCGAGTGCATCATGAAGATATTCGAGTGCGTTATTGGTATTAATATATTGATAGAGCTCATGTAACTCTGTAATAAGTGGAGGATTTATCTCTTTTAAGTTGAGATCATTTTCAATATACCCTTCACTGACCAATTCAAATACAGGTGCGACTAAGACAGCGTGTGAAGCACTCACATAGCGTCCTGATTCAATCATAATATTAGGTTCTTGTACTTTTTTTGATTTCACGATCGTACTTAACATAAAGATGATATCATTGGCATATTCTCGTAAGGAGTACTTTGCTTCACAGTTATTTTTATGTTGTGCATATTCAATTGCTAAACCACCGCCAAGGTTGATAGTACCAAGATTAAAAGCACCCAGTTTGACTAAGTCTGCATAGATATTTCCCGCTTCCCTAATCGCTTTTTTTAAAAATCCAATATCTGTAATCTGTGAACCGATATGAAAGTGAATCATTGTAAATTTGTGCAGTAGATTTGAACTTTTTAACAGTTCTATCGCTTTAATAAGTTCGGTAGAAGTGAGACCAAACTTAGAGTTGATACCACCGCTTTTTGCCCATAATCCTACACCTAGACTATGAAGTTTTATGCGCAGTCCAATAGCTGGGATGACATCAGGCTGCTCTTGTACAACTTCAAGGATGGTTTCAAGTTCATTGATCCCTTCAATAGTGATTGTGATATCTTGTCCCATTTGAGCAGAGATAAAGCCAAGTTCAATCATCTCCTTATCTTTAAAGCCATTTACAGTAATAGGTGCACTGTTTTTCGTATGTGACATCGCAATTAAAAGCTCTGCTTTACTGCCTGCTTCAAGTCCATAGTGGTATTGTTCACCTGCTTCAACAAGTGCATTGACTAGTGAAGGAAATTGATTAACCTTAAGGGGAAATACTGCTTGAAATTTGCCTTTATAGTGTAGTTCAGTTGACGCACGTTCAAAATTTTGATAGATATTATCAATCTGTTTTTTAATTAGGTGCGGAAATCTTAAAAGAAGAGGTCCTCGCTTACCTTGATCGCGTATCTCTTTTACGATTTGGTATAAAGAGGGCTTTGATTTATAGTTTAACTTGACAAAACTCTCTTCAATGAGGAAATTGTTATCTCCCCAAATATCAACGCCATAGTTATTCAATCGTGTAGGTCTCTTCACGTTTATGCTGTAGATCTTTTACCCATACTATAGCATTTTTGAGTTCATCTTCACCAATCACAGCACAAAATTGTGCATTCATTTTATCTGCCGCTTTGAGATGTGCTTTGAGGCTTTTAACGCCATAACCCATCGTTACTTTGTTTGTGGCTCTTTTTTTATCAGCTTCTATAAATAGAGGCTGTATCGCTTCATCACAGAGTGCACCAAAGTAGTATCCATGACGCTCTTTCTGGGGTGCCTCGATCATCTCTAAAATACGTTCAATTCCAATCGCAAAACCGATTGCTGGAGTAGGGCGACCACCTAGAAACTCAACAAGTCTATCATATCTCCCCCCACCTGCTACTGCATTTTGTGCACCAAGGTCATTACTGACAAACTCAAAAGCAGTCTTGCTGTAGTAGTCAAGACCCCGTACGAGGTTTGGATCTACTTCATAACTGATGTTTAACTTATCAAGTAGTTTTAAGATATTTGTAAAGTCACTTTCACAACTCTCACAAAGGTTATCGTTTAGTCTAGGTGCTGGTATGAGTAAGGTTTGACAATGTTCATTTTTACAATCAAAAACCCGAATAGGGTTAGTCGCTTTTCGCCTGATACAGTCATCACAAAGCCCCTCAAGTGTATCTAGAAATGTGACAAGTTTCTCTCTAAAGGGTGGCATACATGTAGCACAGCCAAGAGAGTTGATTTTCAGTGTATAGTTGATCTCAAATTTATCTAAAATTTTTTTGAGCATCATGATAATGTTGACATCTTCTAAGTAACTCTCTATACCAAAGCTCTCTGCGCCAAATTGATGGAACTGTCTAAGTCTACCTTTTTGTGGCCTCTCATAACGAAACATAGGACCATGGTAGAAAAAACGGTGAATTCCTCCCGCACGATCTAATTTGTTCTCTACAAAGCTTCTCACAACGCCTGCAGTTCCCTCAGGACGCATACAGACATCATTTTCACCTTTATCTACAAATTGATACATCTCTTTGCCTACGATATCACTGCTTTCGCCAACGCTTCTTTTAAAAAGTCCTGTATCTTCTAAAATAGGTGTTTCGATAAATTCAAATCCATAACGTTTGGCAATTTGTGTGCAGTGCTCTAAAAAATAGAGATACTTTTCATTTTGTGGCGGGAGTGTATCTTTCATACCTCGTAATGCTTTGATCATTGAATGAATCCTTTAATTTCTGTATGAATTTCATCGATACTTTTAGCCGCATCAATGACAATATAGTTAATATTTAATGTTTGTAGTACTTCAATCATGAGTGCTTGTACCTTTAAAAGATACTCAATCCCCCGTTTCTCAATAAGATCTTGATTTTTCTCTCCTAATCTACTTTTGATGAGTGCTTCATTGGTCTCTAAAAGTATCACAAAGTCAGGTAGTCTGTTATCTAGCGCAAATTGATTGAGTTGTGTCAAAAAATGAAGATCATAATCTTTATGATTTGCCAAGGCGTAAGCAATACCTGAGATAAAACCTCTATCACTAATGACATCTTCATGTATTTTGATAATCTTGTAATAGTGTTCTGCACGATCTGCAAGAAATAAAAAGAGTTCAGTTTTATGGTTTTGAACACCCTCAAAAAGAATGGTATTTCTGAGTTTCATACCAAGATCTGTACCACCAGGTTCTTTAGTAAAATAGGCGTCTGGGAATGTTTTTTTGAGTAATTCCAATTGTGTACTTTTACCTGATGTATCAACGCCTTCAAGTATTAAGTACATTAGCATCCTTCTCTAAAAATGGCAATATCTCTTTAGAGACAAGATGTGAGGCATCACCATTGTATTTTAATATAGCTCTTACTATGGATGAACTGATAAATGCATTATGCAGACTTGGCATCAAAAAGACAGTTTCAAGTTCTGGAGAGATTGAGGAGTTAGCATAACTCATCTGTAACTCATACTCAAAATCACTCACCGCGCGTAGACCCCTGATAATAATATTGGTATTGCATTTAGTAGCAAGGTCAACTAGGAGTGTATCAAAAGTTACCACTTCTATATCTTTAAATCCATTTGTTGCACGTTTGACCATCTCAGCTCTTGTTTTTAAGTCAAACATAGGCTTTTTTTCATGTGATTCAGCAATAGCCACAATGACACCATCAAACATCGCATTAGCTCTATTGATAATATCGAGGTGTCCATTGGTGATAGGGTCAAAGGTTCCAGGATAAAGGGCAATTTTTTTCATATATTTACTTCCAACGTTTAAATAAATTATGCTCTATATCAAGAAGATCAAACCACTTTCCGATTAAAAAATCTTCCATATCCTCAATTGTTTCAGGATGAGCATAGTATCCGATTACCGGAGGGGCAATCACGACATTTAGTCGCCCTAATTTTAGCATATTTTCCAAAGCAATAGGTGAAAATGGCATCTCTCTTGGTGATAAAATTAATTTTCGTTGCTCTTTGATCATCACTGATGCTGCTCTGGTTGTCAGATTGTCACTGATACCACATGCAATCTTTGCTAAAGTGTTCATACTACAAGGGATAATGATCATCGCATCAGATTTAAAAGAGCCTGATGCGATAGAAGCAGCAATATTTTTATCATGGTAGATTGTAATGTTTTCTTCTTTATTCAGTACAACTTTTGCATGATCTGAAACTACAGCATAGACCTCTACCTCTTTAGGTAACTTTTCAATAAAGCGCTGACCAAGTCCTGCCCCACTAGCGCCTGTGATTGCAACAATAAGTTTCATTCTACAACGACCGCCTTTGTATTTGAGATAATACGTGCTTTAAAAAAGCTTTTGTGATTACGTTTGATTTTGATAATATCATTAATATAGGCATCTTTAAGTGCTACGGCTTGAAAAGAGACTTCAACTGCACCATCACGAAGGGTAGCGGTCAATAGATCACCACGTTTGACATCAGTCATTTTGGAGATATGTCGTGTTGTTAAGATTTTCCCTTCAATAATACTCATCTTTGCATCATAACGGTTGAGATAGTAAGGGGTGATAGGCTTTTGATAAAAATTGGTAAATTTAATCGTAATCCCTTCTACTAAATCTTCGGTGAGTCTTTTCCCTTTTTGAATAGATTGTATAGTTCTTAGGACACCCACTGTAGCATCGAGTTTGAAATGGTAAAACAGTTTACGCTTTTTTTGACCATCTGTGTAAATGACAGAGATATTACCTTTCTCTCTTTGTATTGCAGAGGGTGCAATGTAGATCTCTTTGAGTTGATACTTTTCAAATTCCTTTGGGAGTTTTGAGGTTCTTTTGAGATCAATTTGATTGATATGCATACTAGGATAAGTTTGGAGAAATTTATCATTAATATATTGTTGAATCTTACTATTGTCGGCATGTAGTAAAAATGGAAGTAGCAAGAGCAATAAAAGATAAAACCGTTTCAAAAATGACCTTTTTAGAAAGAGACTAGCAAATATTATACCCTAATTTGTAGGGCTTGATTCAAATGCACTAGGCTCACTATAAGGACGATTTTTAGTTGTGTAATCCTTTTTTTGATCACTTGAGTCCTCCTTCTCTACCTGTAAAAGATCAATAAAGTTGGCAAAGTTCTCTTTGATAAGTTCAGGTTTGTAGTTGGCAATCATAAAGAAAAAGAGCACGGAGAGGATGAGTGCAAAAGGGATACAGTATTTAATAAAACAGTTATTCATCAACTATACCTTATAATGTTTTTAAAAAGTATAGTCAAAAACTACTTTGAAAATCTGCAATCAGGGGGAAGGTTACCCCTTGATTTTTTTGATAAATGCACCTTTTTCAACTCTCTTTGCACGGCTTAGGTCAGCACGTGCTTCAGTTTCACTATAGTACGGACCTACTAAAAGTAGTTGAGCAGATTTTCCTCTTACTGTTGTTTCTTGAATTTCATAGTTTAGGTTTTGAGCATCTATGCTTTTAATTAATGGTGAATCACTTGTTTCAAGTTGATTTTGGAATAGTGCAGCAATTTGAATATAGTAAGTAGAGTCTACAACAATTGGTTCTGTCACTACAGTCGGTTGAGTGAGTGTTGCAAGTGGTGCAGGTTCACTGATCACAGAAGGGACAACATCTGGTTGTGGTATGATTGTGACCTCTTCCGTAGGTTGTGCTATTGTGGATGTGGCACCAAATATCATTCCCACACCTAAAGCCGCCACAATATCTATATCTCGATTTTCAATTTTTCTGATTGCTCTTGCATCAGCGATGAGACTTACTTTGTCATTGATACCATATCTAAGGCCCGCACCAGCATTATAAAACCCTTGGTCTTCAACATCATAGGCTTCATCTGAAACATTTTCATATCCTAAACCTGCATATACATAAGGATAGAGTCTATTGTGGTTATTAAACTCATACATAGCATTAACATAGATACGATTTAAATGGGTATCATCATAACCTGATGTACTTTTTGTTTGAACACCTCTTGCTTTTGCTGTAGTTGTACTGCTTGTACGATTTTTATAATCAGCAGCAAAAACATGTTCATAACCTGCTTGTATAAAAAGATTATTGGTAAGACATTTATTGACTCTAATACCTGCAGCTGCTGCATCATCAAGGTAAGAGCTCTCTTGTGTAAAGTTTGCACCACCTAAGATGTCTATGCTTCCATTATGACACTTTTGTACTACAACAGGTGCAACTAAAGGTACAGCTTTAATAGGTGCGGGTGTGACTTGTTGTGCCTCTTGTGTTTGTGCTTTTTTCATGTCTTGTGCATCATAATCAACTAAAGGTTGAATATCTGGTCCTGCCAGAAGGGCTGATGCGGTTAGTGTGAGTGCAACTATTTTTTTCATTATTTCTCCTAAGGGTACTTTTATAACCAGTATATATTAAAAATTACCTTTTAATAAAAAAGTTTAATAAAATTTACATATTTGAGCTATATTTAACTTTTTGTGTTACCGATTTAAACAAAAGTTAATGAGGAAAAAAGGATAATGAAATATATTAATTTTATAGGATGTCGTGATGTATAAAATAGCCCTTTTACTCAGTTTGGCACTCTCTGTTTTGTTTGGGAAAACCTCATACACTAATGCATTGGTTGAGAGTAAGTCACCCTATCTATTACAACACGCACATAATCCTGTGAATTGGTACCCTTATGATGATGTGGTGCTTAAGCGTGCACAAAAAGAGAATAAATTGATCTTTCTTTCTATTGGTTATAGTACGTGTCACTGGTGTCATGTGATGGAAAAAGAGTCCTTTGAAAGTGAAGAGATTGCAGCCCTTTTAAATAAAGACTATATTAATATTAAGGTAGACAAAGAGGAGATGCCACAGATTGATATCCATTTTCAACATCTACACTCCTTGTTAAAAAAAGGTAGAAATGGATGGCCTTTGACCGTGATTATGACAGCACAAAAAGAGGTACTTTATATTGCAACTTATATCCCTCCTCATGATGCTTATGGGTTAGAGGGATTAGATAAATTATTACCAAGGTTATCAAAACTTTTTACTGAGGATAAAATACGTTTCATCAACGTGATTAATGCAAATAAAATGATTATTGCAAACAAAAGTATTGAACAAGAGATTGTTTTAGAGTCTAATGCTACTACGCTCTATCTAGGTAAGATGAAAAATCGTTATGATAGGATCTATAAAGGGTTTGACAAACGACCTAGATTTCCTCTAGCTTCTCATCTAAATGCACTCTTAGAAGTCTATTTTCTCACAGGAGAAAAAGCCGCATATGAGATGGTGAAATCTTCTTTAGATGCTATTGCAAATGGAGGTATTTATGATCAGGTAGAGGGAGGCTTTTTTCGTTATGCCACAGATCAAGATTGGATAGTACCACATTTTGAAAAAATGCTTTATACACAAGCCGAACTTATACCACTGTATGTAAAGTTATATCTTTTAGAAGAAGAGCCACTGTATAAAAAAGTGATTGAAGAGACGGTAGCACTGATGGATCAAAAATATCGAGAAGATAATCTCTTTTTTGCAGCCAGTGATGCTGATAGTGAAGGTAAAGAGGGGCGTTACTTTGTCTATAATCAAGATAAAGTTATTTCTGAGATGAAAAAAAGAGGCTATTGTGATAAGCTAATAGAGGAGACTTTAGAGTATTTTGATATTACATCTGTGGGTAATTTTGAAGATGGATTGAGTAATGTACACTTCAATACAGGTTTTGATGAAAAACCCAAAAAGGTGGAAGAGAGTTTAAAGATACTTGATGAGATGAGAGCAAAGCGTCCTTTTCCTTTTATCGATAAAAAGATCATCACCTCTTGGAATGCAATGTATATCAAGGCACTTTTTAGTGCTGTAAAAATAGAGCACCGTTATCTTGAGCAAGCAGAAATATCTTTAGAAGCGTTATTAAAAAAACATTATCAAAAGGGGGTGCTTTATCACTATAGTATTGGAGATAATAGACCTACGGATCCAGCACTATTAGAAGATTATGCTTTTTTAGTTGATCTTTTACTAAAAGCTTATCAAGTAACCTTTAAAGAGAAGTATCTACAGTTAGCAGAAATATTAACCAAAGAGTCAGAGCAGAAGTTTTATAAGTTAGGTAGATGGTATCTTGATGATGGTAGTTTTGGTGCACTCTCTCAATATGAGGATAGATACTATACTACAGCGTTGTCTCGCCATCTGCATAATATGTTAGATCTTGCCTTGTTAAAGTATGATTTGAAACGTCTCTCTCGTGCAAAGCAGTATATACAAGAGGAGAGAAATAGAATATTAGCCAAGATTGATAGCTCTCCTGAGGCACTTTTAGCACTGCTAAGACTGCAATATGAAAATGTGATTTTAAAGTCAGACAAAAAGTTGTTATCAAAATCTTATAAACAAATAGATAAGATTCATTATCCATTTTTATTACAAAAAGCAGAAAAAACGGATATGTTTTTACTCTGTAATGCACAAAGTTGTTTCTTTTATGATAAAAACTTAACAAAAGTAATAGAAAAAATGAAAAAGTGATAAATAAAATATTTCAAAAAGAAAGTGAGTGAAAAAAGAGGGGATAAAATGGGGAGAAGGTGAAGTTGCCGGACCTGTCCTCTCCAGAGCAGTGGCCGTCGCTGGATGCGCTGAGGCAGCAGTTCAAGGGCAAGGTTA
>JAHZKW010000080.1 GCA_022600175.1 Campylobacterota bacterium | reverse complement strand
TGACCACTCTCTTTGGCAAGATGTGAAAGAATATGTCCAAATGGTTGCAGTGCCATATCTTTGAAAGCTCGTGTTGGTCCATGATAGAGTTCATTGACAAAAAGATCATCTCCAATTTTCACAACAGGCGTTGTATCATCTGCATCATCAAAGTGATTATAAAGGGCTAATGCCTCCTCCAATATCTCATCTTCAATATCAATCTCAAACATCTTTAAGATCTTAAATGCTAAAGCTTTATAAGAAAGGTTATGATTTTGTACAATAAAATCACGATCTAATGTCGGTAACATCTCAGGTACATAAAGTCCTCCAAAACTTGCACTTGGATTTAAAAGTGCATAGGAGAAGTCAACCGCTTTGTCAAATCCAGTCTCATTACCTCTAGTCTCAATAAATTTCAATCTCTATCCTTTACTTTTATTACAGTTCCTATGCCTTCATTCGTGAAGAGTTCTAATAACATCGAATGTTCAACACGTCCATCAATAATATGCGCTTTTTCTACACCACCATTAAGTGATTCAAGACACGCTTCCACTTTAGGGATCATGCCTCCATTGATCGTACCATCTTTGATCAAGATATCTATCTCTCTTCTAAAAAGCGTTGAAATTAAACTCATATCTTTATCCAACACGCCTTGCGTATCAGTCATAAAAATCACTTTTTTTGCTTTCAACGCCACTGCTATTTTACTGGCTGCTAAATCTGCATTAATATTAAACCCCAAATCACCTAAGTTTTCTCCTGTCGCAATAGGTGCAATCACTGGGATAAACTTCTCTTCTATTAAGTTCAACAATACCTCTTCATCAACATCGGTGATATTACCAGTAAAACCAAATTTCTCACTATCTTTAGCTTCAGCTTTGAGAAAATTCGCATCTTTACCACTCACCCCAATCGCTTTAGCACCATGATGATTAAGCATGGAGGTGATCTCTTTGTTGATTGAACCACTTAAGATCATCTCAACCACTTCCATATTTTCTCTACTTGTGACGCGTTGCCCCTCTTTAAACTCAGTCTCAATACCTAGTTTCTCAAGCATATCATTAATCTTTTTACCACCTCCGTGAATAATCACAGGTTTGATACCAACCAGATATAACAGCGTAATATCTTTAGCAAACTTCTCTTTTAAAAGGGGATCCACTTGTGCAGCACCACCATATTTGATCACAATAATCTGATCACGAAACTGTTTAATAAATGGGAATGCATCAATAAGGGTTTTTGCGACTTGTATTTTTTCTTGCATATGTCACCTAAAATTTTTAGGAGATTTTACCAAAATCTTCTATATATTTGTTTACCTCTTCTAAAATCATCGGTTTTAACTGTAAATTAAGCTCTAAAATTGAGAGATCTATACGAAAGTTTTCCATCTTTACAGCATCTTTTTGGGTAGTTAAAATCGAATCTGCACTATATTTTCGCATAATCGTCTCCAACTCACTCCCATGATACTCATAATGATCTGGATAATAGACTTTTTCAATAAAATCAGGTAAATATCGATCTAACCTTTGTGGTTTTGAGATTGCGGTCACTAAAACCATTCTATCTGTAGGGTTTTTAATGTTCACTTGGCGTTGAAAATCAATCCCTTCGGTCACAACAAGATCAGCTTTTTTATAGTGAGAAACACCTTCTCGGTAAGGACCACTAGGAAGACAAAAACGATTAGGCATAAGTTGTGAGGGTTTAATTAAAATATCAAACTTTTCAATACCAGATTTAGAAAAACCATCATCTAAAAGCACTACTTTAGCACCTAAGGATTTTGCTTTTAAAATACCCTCTTGGCGATCTTCACAAACGATAACTGTCGCTTTTGGCAACGACTTAGCAAAAAGCATCGCTTCATCACCACTCTTATCTACACTGCTGGTAATCACACCATATTGACTCACAACCACTAAGCCCTTCGAAGCTCGCTTATAGCCTCTTAAGACGATTCCCACATAACTCAACTCTTCAGCCAACGCAATAGCCAAAGGTGTTTTTCCACTACCTCCAACAATTAAATTACCGATGCTAATAACAGGTATACCTAGATTTTTGGGCTTTGCACTTGTTCGTTTAACGATAACCACAAGGCAATAGAGTGCCGTTAATGGCAACAGGAGCAAAGAGAGCAACTTTTGCAAGAGGTCAGGGGTAAAAAGATAACGCTCTACCCAAAAATAAACCTGTTGTTTCACACTCTGCTAGCCGCGATCTCTTTAATAGTTTTACAAACATAACTCACATCATCATCACTCATACCTGAATAAAGCGGTATTGAAAGAATCTGCTGATAATTTGTTAATGCAACAGGAAAATCATTCACTCTTAGAGAGTACTTCTGTTTGTAGTAAGTTAAAAGATGTAAAGGCACATAATGAAGCCCTGTATAAATCCCTTTTTCTCTTAATGCTCTTGCAAAATCATCTCTATTTTTATCGATTTTAATGATATAAAGACTATAAATATGATCACGTAACTTCTGTGGAATTTTTACATGCTTCACATCTGCCAACTCTCTATCATAAACTTTTGCAATCTCTTGTCTTCTTTTGATCTGGGCGTCTGACTTATGTAACTGAGCTATCGCAAAAGCAGCATCTAATTCACTCGTATCATACTTGATACCAATATCTACGACATCATACACATAACCTAAATTACCATGTTTATCCCACTCTTTTGCCTCAATGGCATGATGACGTATCAATTTTGCACGCTCATACAGTGCTTCATTATTGGTGGCAATAATACCAGCATCACCGATAGAGTTTTTCATTTTTGAACTAAATCCAAAAGTGACAATATCTGCACCCGTATTACCAATACGTTCTCCATTGTAAGTTGCACCCAAAGCTGTTGATGCATCTTCAATAACCATGATTTTATTCTCTTTGGCAATCTTATAGATCTCTGAAAGATCTGTCGTTTGTCCTCCAATATGAGAGATTATAACGGCTTTGAGTTTTTTATGCATATGTTTGACTAAAGCTTCTTTGAGTCTATCAGGAGACATGTTAAAATCATCAGAATCAATATCAACAAAAATCGGCTCAGCATCAAAGTGTCGAACCGCCTCAGCAACTGTTGGAAAAGCATTCACTGAACAAAGAATTTTATCACCACGTTTAAGATCTAAGGCGAACATACTAAGATGCATCGCCGCACTCCAGCTAGATGTCGATACTGCATATTTACAGCCAACATATTCACTCATCAAATCCTCTAACTCTTCAATTTTTGATGCCCCTTTAAGGGAGAGTACTTCACTAATCAGACTCTTCTCCTCTTGATCAATTGATGGTGTATAAAATGGTATCTCTTTCATGCAACGCTCCTTTAATAATCTATCGCTTTTAATTTTATAGTTTGATATCTCGTGGGTATAAGAAATCATGACCAATTGTACGTGAAGTCAATTTGGCAATAATAGGTGGTTTTCTTTTAAATTGGTTCTGGTAAATTTTAGTAATAATCAAATCAACTAATTCATCTTCAAAACCTTTTTCAATCATCTCATCACGACTGAGTCGGTTCTCAACATACTCTTTTAAAGCTTCATCTAACTGGGCATAGGTATATCCTAAATCATCTTCATCACTCTGCCCTTCCCAAAGATCCGCAGAAGGTGGTTTATTCACAATACTATCACACACCCCAAGATACTCAGCAAAAGCAAAAATCTCACTCTTATAAAGGTCTCCAATAGGGTTAATAGCACTTGCTAAGTCACCAAAAAGTGTACCATACCCTAACATCAACTCACTTTTATTACTTGTCCCCAGTACCAGTGCACGTTCTCTTGCAGAGATATCAAACAAAATTGACATACGCATACGAGCAGAAAAATTTCCTACACGCAGGTTAGTTGAGTTTTGATTTTCGCTATATGCTTCTAAGAGTGCTGCAATCTCAACAATCTCATATTTAAGATCAAACTTTTCAGCCAACTCTTTGGCATCTCCTACACTACTGCTGCTAGAGTAATGTGAAGGCATCATGACACACAACAGTCTGTCATTAAAGGCTTTTTTTGCAAGTACCGCAACCACAGCAGAGTCTATACCTCCGCTTAGTCCAACAACTCCACCATTTAGACCTGTTTTAAAAGTCTCCTCTTTCAAGAAGTTGATCAAATAGTTTTCAATAAGTTCAAATCTTTTTGACATAATTGCATACAGCCTTGCATATATAAATTATGTAGATTATATTAAAGTTAATCTTAATTTGCTCTTCTACATGTATGAAATCTATTTAAGTCTTGATTAATATTAAACTATTTTAATAATCCACCTTCAATTACACCATATCCTCCTGTTAAAACTTCTGGATTTTCAATACCATATATTTTGTAAAGTGTTGCAGCAACAGAAATTGGTTCAAACTCATAACTACCTGTTTTAGGTTTCAGATAAAGACGATTGAGTGCACCACTATTATCTAAAGCTGTCTCACCTACAACACCCACAGAATTAAAATAATCTTTGCCACCTAGTAAAAAAAGATTTTGGTTATTACCATGATCCCAACCAAGTGCTGAATTTAAGTTCACATTTCTACCAAAATCTCCAAAAATAGTGATATTAATTTTGTCCTCTTTACTCTCTGCTTTAATATGATCCATCGCGGCACTCAAGGCACTAAATAGTGACTCCATTCTAGAAACATAATCTCGCGCTTCGTTATGATCATCCCAACCACCAAGTCCAGCACTGCCAAGACTAATTACTTTAGTATCAGGGTTAGCTACCAATATCTTCACTGCGGCTTCTAACTTTTCAGCAAAATCATTATTTCCAGGATAGCTGACACCATCAGGTACAGTTTTAGTTTTAATATCTTCAATAAATGTCTCTAAACTACCACGCTTACTAAATGCTTCTTTTATCACACCCTCTCTATTATGCGTTTGTGCTGTTTGGTTAAGCTTTGCATCTAACAGTGGTGTAAAATCACTATAATTTGAACGATTTGCATCTCGTTCAGCTTCAGTATAAAAATACCATTGATTCACACTTTCACGTATATATGGATTATCTAAACGCTCATTAACCCCTACAGGATTGACAAATCCAGCAAGTGGCGTATCTCCTTTTGCGAAGAAAGAGGATTCGCCCTCCATTGTCATAAAAGGAAGCACTGCATTGGCATCAATAGCACCTTTTTCAGTTAACACTCTTGCAAGTGTTGAGAAAATTCCCGCACCCTCCTCTCTAAAAGCT
This sequence comes from Campylobacterota bacterium, assembly GCA_022600175.1. Taxonomy (GTDB): domain Bacteria; phylum Campylobacterota; class Campylobacteria; order Campylobacterales; family QNZT01; genus SZUA-1433. The sequence continues at coordinate 2,249 of JAHZKW010000080.1, read as the reverse complement.
CCTCTTTGGTTCTGGGCTACACAACGTCCATGTGATTTATTATTCTCTTCATCTCTCTGACGTGAAAACATAGTTCTAAAGACATTTAAATCTTCACTTGCGACTAGTGACTCCATAAAGGTACCTCCAGCTTCTTGCCAAAAACCATTAACAGTTTTGGTAACACCTCTAAAGTAGTTGTCATAACTGCTCTGTGAAGCCTCTTTTATTTCATCAATATTAGTCAAGTTACCACTCAATTCTGAGGCACCACCATATAAGAAAATCATAATGGTCTGTGCACCATTTTGTGTAAAGGTATTGTGATTAAAATTGACTCTACTTATATCTACATCTGCAGCATATCCTCTATTTGAGATAAAAAGTGTGCTAGCAACTGCTGCTGATAATTTTATAAATGCTCTTCTTTTCATTTTTACGTCTCCTTCACTTTCTTATAATGAGAGCTTTTGAAATCTATAGAGCTCTGTTAGTCGAGAGATATAGTCCAATACTAAGATTGCCACATTAGCTTTTTGATCTGTTAAAAGATCAAAAGCATTCACATATTCTAGTTTTCCATCAATGGTCTCTAACATATGATCTTCAAAAAGTTTTAATTCTATAGTTGTTGCTTCTCTTGAGATTGTACTCTTAAATAGATGGTTAATAAAAGAGTGTAAGCTCACTTTAGGATCATTTTGATCAAGTGTAAAGTTCTCCTCTTCTATAAAACTTGGCTTCCATCCATAACTTCCCCAATCTTTATAATTATTCAATTTGTCAGAATTGACCTTTTTGATCAATACCTGCTCTCTGATAAATTTATGATAGTTGATAAATGAGAGCGTATCAAGTGGTACACGCTCTAACTTTCCTAACTTATATTTCATTGAAGCTTGGTGCATATCTTCAAGTGCAGAAGCAAAATTTGTAAAAGTTCTTTGATAGTGTTTATACTCTACCTTTCGCACCATTGCATAAAATAGTTCTTCTGCACTTTTAGAACGATCTGACTCTAACAAAAATGCTTTTGAAAAAACAATCTGTACTAAAATATCCTGCCAAGTTTCAGGTTTACTTGCCACAAGTTTATCAGCAATACGTTCTTTCTCTGAAACAGTATGGGTTGTCAAAAAGAAATCCACTAACCTCTCAACTACACCTTGGGTAAAAGCATCTGATTTCGCAAGCTCTCTATAAAAATCATCACCATTATAAAGTGTCGTATTAAAAAGAGAGATAGGTATGGTATTTTCATTAAGGCCAACGACCAAAGTATCATTATCACGATCAAGCTTCCAATTTTGTAAGGTTTTACCTGCAAGTGGTACTTTGGCATCATCAAAATCCAAAAGATAGATCTCCATCATCTCCCGCCCATTATCTTCAGGACTTCGAAAACGTCTCCAATTATCACTACTGATCATATGCAGATAAGTGACATAACGCATTGTCGCTTCCTCTTCAAGATTTCTTACTAACCTATTATAAACCCGCTCCGTATTAGGTTCATGAGAAGACTCTAACTCATATGCAGGAGAAAACATAATCGTTTGTGTCAAAATATAAGCACTCCAATCAATCAAAAAGTGACGATCTAAATGCTCTAAAGCATAGAGTCTTGTCAAAATATCTAATACTTCTTTATTGGCATAGTCTGGACGAGTAAAATATTTCTCATCAACAATATACGCCTCTACTGCACTTAAATCATTTTTATCAACCCTAAGCCCCTCTTGAACCCCAGAGATAAAACTCCCTGAATCAATCTTATCTTTTAGTTCTGCTAAAGGGTATCCAAAAAAGAGTGTTGAGAGCAGCTTATCAGCAACAATCAACTTATTTTCCTCACTTAATCCATTAAAGTCTTTATCACTTAACTGCTCTAAACGATAAGCACTGTGAGGAAGATCTTGACTAAAAAACTTCAACCCTTTATAACTAAGTTCATACTTCTCATCAGTTGATCCACTGGAAGGATTACTATTAACATCACTGCTATCACCACACCCTTGTAACATAAATAAAAGTACAACAAATACAATACCTGATAGTTTCAACATAATTCTCTCCTTTTCTTTGGTCTATTTGCTCCAAGATCGACACTAAAAGTAAATAAATAGTTACCTTTAGTAATTCCTATCACTTTTATAGTGTAAAAAATATGTTTGTAGCGATATGAAACAATTTGTGCTAGAATAACAGTGATTAGTAAATAAAAATTAAATATATTTTAAAGGTAAAATGTGAAAGTTAATTTTAAGCCT
>JAHZKW010000079.1 GCA_022600175.1 Campylobacterota bacterium | reverse complement strand
GTGTATTTCTGAGTTTTGTAAGTAGATACATATTAATAAAAAATGACTTAAAGAAAATATATTTTTATAATTTTAAAAAGTTATTTTTTAAAGAAATAAATCAACTTTCTTTCAATAAATTTAAAACAAACATATCCAAAGAATAGTGAGGACAATACATAAAGTATTGTAGAACCCCACTCTCCAAGCATGAGATGGAAAGGTATTTTATGTTGTATGATCATAAAGGCAGAGAGTATAAAAGGATGTAGTAAATAGGTGGAATAAGAGGCGTCTCCTAAAGCAACAAAAAGTGTGATAGGTTTTTTTAATAACATCTTTTCTAATGAAACAAATCCAAAACAGATCAAAAAAGCACTCAAACCACTATCAAGACCTCGAAGACCAGTTAACTCAATTATATCTGCATGGATAAGATAGAAAAGCGTAAACCCTATCACAATAACAAGAAGAGATACAGGTATAGATATAGACTTCATCTTTTGTGTAATGTAAAAAAGTAAAATACCTAAACAAAATTCAAAAAATAGGTTATGTACAAAGTTACTTACATACGGATGAAAAGTATGCATATCCAATAGTGACGAAAAAATCAGTAACAGCGTTAAAATAAAAGAGACAAGTATAAGTCCTCTACTTTTTGAAAACAAAAGTCCTAGAGAGAATATAAAATAAAATATAAATTCACTGCGTAAAGTCCACCCTACATTTAAAAGATAAACTTCATTGGCTTGTACTGGTAGTAAAAAAAATGATTGTAGTAAAACAGTCTCGACATTCTCTGAACTATTCACTTTCTCAGGCATCACAATATAAATAGTTAATGCAATAAAAGTAAAAAACCAATAAAGAGGGATAATACGAATAATACGCTTTTTAATAAAAAGAGTAAAAGCACCTTTTTTTTGATGCATGTGTTGTGTTGTATAAGTCATAATAAAACCAGAAACAATAAAAAATATATCAACTCCAAACGCACCACCTTCATACCAAAAAGATAAGAAACTATCTGAAAACATTTCCATATTCTTTTCTGAAATATGGCTGAGAAGGACAAAAAAAGCGGCAATTGCACGTAGGTATTGTATTGATATAATCATTTGGAAACTTTATAAATTTGAAATTTTGATGAAGAAAGTAAAATGGCCATAACAACTAAATAGATAAAGCTATCATTTAACACTTGTGCTGGGACACCTCTAAAAACGAAGTACCCATAAGCCAAAGAAAAAAGATAGCTAAACACTACTGTAGCATTATGTTTCTCATAAAAAGTACGAAATACGTTAAAAAGTAAAGCACCAACCACACCATATACAAAAGCACCTACAAAGACACCCACAACTTGTCCAGCATACGAAAAAAAGCCTAATATTCCAGGTAGAACAACAGTAATATCTCGACCTTGTAATAATAATGTGTTTTGTTCCATCAATAACATTTCAGGCTCTTTTATTCCAAACAATTCGTTGGGTATAATGAGTAAAAATGCATCAATAATATCCCTAAAGTATCGCAGTCCAACATCATAACCACTATGTACAAGACTTGTCTCAAGTGATACAATAGGATGAGTAAAGTTAGAGATAATTGACTTTCCCTCTTCTGCTTTCAATTCAATTCTCTCAATATAGGCCGCTATAAATGCATCCCATCCATCAGTAAATAAAAAATTAATAGACTGGAACATAGGACGTCCATACTTAATAACAATAAAAACTGTTATTAATGTGGGAAGCAAATACTTTAAGAAATAATTTTTATGATATATAGCGGTAATAACATACAATCCACTTAACTGGAAAATAAGAAACCCTCTACTATTATTGATCACTGTAATAAGAAAAACAAAAGACAACGAGAGTAAAAAATAGAATAAAATAAGTTCCCGACTTTTTCTCTTTTTTTCTAAAAAATACTTATAAAATGTATAATATAATAAAAGTGTGTTTAAAGGAAAAAACTTCTGTACAAAATCAAACTTATGGTAGGCAAGCGCACCACTTCTATAAGCTTGTGCTAACTCTATAGCTTTCATTAAGCCACCAAATTCATAAATATAAATAGCGACAAACAGAAATAATAATAAATATGCAAAAGGAAGCAATGAATAAATTTTATCCTCATTAAAAGAGCTTTGAACATCAATTTGATATTCACTTTGACTGGTATTGACTAAAGAGAACCCACCCATAAAGAAAAGATATGAAATAAGCACAATGAGAGGCGTATAAAAATTTTTTCCAAAATACTCTTCACCATAAGGCATATCGACCATAATTAAATGACTACCAACAATTAATAATGCAATAGGAGTAAAAGCATAGACTAAGAAAAAAAAGAAATTAAAAAAAGTAATATGATCAATTTTAAAATATTTTTTTCGATTTAGTTCATAGTAAATAATAATTAAACCTAAAAAAGAGTAGATAAAAATCTCCATAGTCCATACCTTACATTATTTACACAAATATAGATATCGTCAAATGGATTTTTTACTTAAATTTTCATACCTTATAGTAACTTACTCTCGCACCACTTGGGTAGCGATCTTGAGCAATCAAAGTAAAATTATCTTTTAATGGCTTATCACATGAAGGATTGACATAAATAATATAAACAAGCTTGTTAAAATCTTTACTTGATTTTTTAATATTAGAGACAACCTTATCCATAACAACAGAATCAAAAGGGTTGAACATAAAAATAATTGACGTATCTTTAGAGAACTGATATTCAGTCGCATCATTTAAAATTGATATTGTATTTGACACTTTTGCAGCTTCAATATTTTTACAAGCTACCTCATGTAGTTCTTTAGCAAACTCAATACCAATCGATTGTTTAAAACCATAATTATGTGCATGAATCAATGCAGCTCCCTTACCACTGCCAATATCAACAAAAAGTCTTTTATCTATTTTATGATCCACTTTTTTTTCTAATGAGTTTAATACTGTAAATAAAAAGTTCTTTGATGTTGAAACTAATGCAGTACCATGATCTTGATGTTCGCCTACACGAGTAAGATCAAAAATATTTTGTGTTGAAAAGTCTATCCCTTTTAATCTATAAAATACTCTCTGCTTTATCTTTAAAAATGTAGTTATAAAACCATATTTAAACAGTGACTCAATAAATTCATTGAACTTATATCTCACCCCATTTTGGTGTGACATATCGGCATTTGTATCCGTTTTTTTATGCGCCATTTTTATCCTTTTAGGTGTTACATTTCTGAACACTTTCTTTATAAAAAATCATTTAAATAGATTTTTACTTTAAATTTCTCTTCAAAACTTGGTTTAAGCCGATCATATAGTTTAAGAAAAAAGATCAAATTTCAAAGGAACCCTTCAAATGATGAAAAGTATATCGGCTATACTCATGACAATATTATTTTCTATCTACTTTACTGCTTGTGGCAGAGGCACAGAACAGACTACCACACATCAACCAGAACCAAATATAGTTGAAAAAGCGCTCAATGAAAATAATTATATCGATATTGCACAATATCACTATCTAAAAGAGTCTACACAAGTTTCATTAACTACGAGTGGCTATTCCGGAGATAGCAAAGTAATGCAAAAGCTTACTGAAGAGGCACAACAAAACGAGCCTGGTGTATTCTATGTTGAATCTGTAAAAACCCCTGAAAACTTTATCTATTACCTTAAAGTAACTTGTGATGATGCTACAGTATCTCTGACTACTGACGAAAATAAACAAAACGTTACAATAAACTTTATAGATGGCGAAGTTACAAAAACACAAACTGTTCAATTAGATAGTTTTACTGCTACAGGTGTTGAAGTTGAAGTTGAATTAAATGAACAAGAGCAAGGATAAACAATGAGAATATTATTAGTTACACTATTTTCATGTATATTAACTTTTTTACATGCTGCAACAATTAATACAGATAAGGCTGAATTTAATGATGATGAAAACATTGTTGTCTCACTGACTGATGTCATTGGAGAACATAATAATTGGGTTGGTCTTTTTCGTGTAGGTGCACCCAATCAGTGGGGTTCAGTAGTTGCAGAAAATTGGGTCGGTGATTTAGAAAATGGTACTATTGAATTTCCTCCTTTAGTGGCAGGTGATTATGAAGCAAGACTTTTTTATAATGAGTCACTTAATCAAGTAGAAAAGACAACTTTTCATGTTGCTGGAGAACCAGGTAAGTTAATCATGAATCAAACAACTTATACTGAAGATGAAGAGATTCAAGTTACGCTACAAAATGTACAAGGTCCACGTAATAACTGGGTAGGAATTTTTAGAGTAGGTACAACTAACACATGGGGGAATGCACTACAAGAAAATTGGTTAGGCAATAAACGTAATGGCGATATCAGCTTTACCTCACTCATGCCTGGACAATATGAAGCAAGACTTTTTTATAATGAAACACTTGCCCCTGAAAGTACCATTGCATTTACAGTCACAGGTGAACCAGCTACTATTACTGCAAGTAAATCTGTATATAAAGATAATGAACAGATACAAATCACAGTTACACAAGTGCAAGGTGTTAAAAATAATTGGGTTGGTCTTTTTCGTAAAGGTACCTCAAATAACTGGGGAGCTGTTCTACAAGAATTTTGGCTAGAAGATATGCGTAATGGTCAAGTTGATTTTAATGCATTGCCTCCTGGAGAATATGAGGCAAGACTCTTTTATAATGAAACCCTAAATCCTGAGACATTTATCTCCTTTGAAGTAGAACAGACTATCGTAAATCTACCTCCTACACTTTATGAAGATGCAGAAGATCGAAATACTAATGGCTGGAGAACTCTCTCTGGTCCATATCAGATTGAAAACCGATCTAAAAATGGTGGTCGTGTTATATATGGAAAAGCACACTGGACCAATTATAATGGGCAGCATTATACAACAAATGACGCTGTATATATATTAACAAAAGAGGATGGATCCCCATGGAACAACAATCAACAATTCTTTCTTGAGTTAGATACACATGGAGGGACCGCTTGTTTCTCTTTAGGTGTTGAAGTCAAGACAAAACAGGGTTATCGAACGATGCTTTTTAGTGTATGGTTTGGAAGAAAAGGATGGGGACCTAAAAAATCCATTTATGGAACTAATGTAGAATTAGTTTACCCCTTAGCTGATACCTATAGACATGGTGGATGGCACCATCTAAGATTTGACTTACAAAACTACTTAGAGCAACTTGAACCTGACAATAAAATCTACTCAGTAGAAGCTTTTATTCTTACTGGTCAAACAGGCAATGGAAGAATAGATAATATTAAATTATTATCAAACTAGTTAAAATTGGCATATATTTTGCTTAATATATTAAAATTATTAAGAGAAAATATATGCTAGTAACCATTGGACATGATTATACTTTTACTATTGATGACAGTAGATATTTCAGCTATAGTGAACAAAACTTTTCAATACAAACAGAAAAAAAACATTTAACAAAGTTTATACAAACAGAAAATTATCTTTTTATATTTGATGGTATACTCTATAATAACCAAGAACTTATAAAGTCTCTAAACTTACCATTAAACACACCTCTTGCTAAGTTATTAGAGATTGCCTTCACAAAATGGGATACACAACTTTTTTCAAAACTAGACGGTATCTATACACTTTTTATCTATGATAAAGAACAACATAGAGTCTATACCGTAAGAGATAAGGTAGGTATCAATAACCTCTACTATTACCATACCAAAAAAGTTTTAATCATTTCAGACTCTTTAACAACCCTTGTCAACCACCCCGCTACAAATAAAGTATTAGATAAAGAGAGCCTAGGACTCTATTTGAACTTAGGTTATGTGTTACAACCCAATACAATTTATAAAAATTGCCATAAGATACAATCTGGTCATTTTATTGATTACCTTATACAAAAAAATAAATTATACCACCGAGTTTATTGGCAATATACACAACTTTATAATCAAACAAAAACAAAAGATACAGAAGAGCATATACTAAAGAATATAGAGTCTATTTTAGAACAATCTATACAAAAACGTCTCAACCATAACATGACATATGGCGCCTTTCTAAGTGGAGGCTACGATAGTGCTACCATTGCAGCACTATTACAAAAAGCCTCACCGCATAAAATCAAAACATTTACCATAGGTTTTAATGATCAAAGTATCAATGAAGCACAAGAAGCTAAAGAAATAGCAAACTATCTAGGGACAGAGCATATTGAATGTTACTTTACAAAAGAAAATATAGAGGAGATAATCCCCTTACTCTCCTCTATTTATGAGGAACCCTTTTCAGATTTCGGAGCCACACCCACGATACTACTAGCAAAAATTGCACAACAACAAGGGGTCCAAACGCTCTTTGGGGGAGATGGAGGGGATGAAGTTTTTGCTACTGCCGATAGTGTAGAACTATATAATAATATTCTAAGATGTCCATATACAGTACGTAATAATCTTAGCAAATTAATCAAAGCGTTTACTACTAATAACTTTTTACCCTTGCCTCAAAATGGGTTAGTCACTAAATCTAGTAAACTTGTACAACTACTCTCCTCTCAAACTATCACAACTATGATAAAAACAAAAATGACCCTTTTTACACAACATGAACTAAATCAGCTTTTAACCTATCCATACAAATTTAAACATACAGTTTTCGATGATATTATTTTCCCCCCAGAAACAGAAAGTATTGATCAAGTCACTGGTACATTTTTTCAAACATTTATGGTTGAAGGAGAACTACAAAAAGTAAAAAGTGCACTAGATCACTATCAGATAGGCATAGAAACCCCTTACTTAGATCTTGGACTGATACAATATCTAGCCACTATTCCTACATCATTAAAAGTAAAAAACCACATAAAAAAATCTCTTTTAAAAGAGATTGCGCATACTTACATACCGAAAAAATTACTAGATAGGCCAAAATCTGGCTTTGCTATCCCATTTGATCAATGGATGCGCAAGGAATTGAAAGAGTTGCTGATAGATACAATCAATGAATCTTCTATTAAGAGGGATGGTCTCTTTACTCAAACACTCATTACGTTAAGAGATGATTTTTTTAATGGTAGAGAGGAAAATAAATATAAGTTATGGTCGATATTCCTTTATCAACTATGGTTTGATAAAAACTTAAGAGATTGAAGGAATAATATATGAGTTGTATATGTGCTAATGAAATTGAATATGATAAATCACAAATCAGTTATGGGGAGTGGGAAGAACAAAAACTAAAAGAAGTGACATCTTTTATTCATAAAATACTCGAGAAGAGTACAAAAAAGACCATTATCATTCTAGAGGTTGGACATTTTAAAATTCCAGTAGAACATGAAACTTTTTCTTGGGCAAAACAGAATTTGGACTTTAGCAATAAACTTACTGGTAATATTATTAAACAATATAAGAACAAATTTAAAATTATCCCTACTCTTCTTATTAATAATCTTGACGATCAACAAAATACTGAAGTACAAAAAATTTTAGAAACTCTTTTGAAAGGTAATAAATATATCACACCAAAATCAATTAATCTACTTTCCGAAAAAAACCTAAAAAATAGAGCTTATAAAGCACTCAAAAACAATCAAAAGCTAAGTGATAGCTTTATTCATATTGATGGAAAAGCCTATCTAAAAGATGAAGAATACCAACATGATCTCGCTGCTGGTTTTGTTAGTGATACAGGCGATATTATTCCACGTTGTGGACTTATTTTAACCAGCTTTTTAGATAAAATAACAGATCTTGCACTTCAACGCATGCATCAAACACAAGACCTAGATATTCTATTTGTTAGTTTTTCTCAAGAGTTTTTTGAATTTGAACGTGTTAAATTGGGTGTAGATATTTATACCAGTACACATGAACGTGTAACAATCACTCCTCTGCTTTTCCATTGGAATTATTCGCAAAACCAATGTAAAATTACACATCGTAAGAACTATGAAAAAAAATGGTATACAATAAACTAAATCAGAATATTCGAGATGGATCATTTCCCTTATAAGAGAGTATTTTGTAACCAGGATAAGAGACAACAATTGCATTATCAGGAATATCTTTATAGACTACAGCGTTTGCTCCAATTTTGACATTACTCCCAATATTTATCTTTCCAATAACTTTTGCACCTGCACCTATATAAACATAATCCCCAATAGTAGGAGCACCAGCTTTCTCCCCTTGTCCAGACTCACCAATTGTAACAAGTTGTGAAATATTAACATTCTTACCTATTTTAACCTCTGAAGCCAAAGTGATCCCACCAAAGTGTCCAATATAAAACCCCTCATCAATTTGTGCAGATTTAGGGATTTGTATACCCCATTTACTCTTTAGACGTTGATTTAATATAAAATAGATAGGCAGTAGAAAAGCTTTAATTATAATATTACGTCGATCAATCCATTGCCCAAAACGAAAAACGATCATAGCTCGTACACCAGGTGCCAAAAGTGTACTCACCGCCCTTTTGATAAAACTTCCATTGCTCGTATTATAAGTTCTTGCTATATCTTTACTTAGTTTTCCCATCAAACATTATCCATTATCATATAAGCAACACCTGCATTGCCATCTATTTTTGATGTAATAGCAAT
>JAHZKW010000078.1 GCA_022600175.1 Campylobacterota bacterium | reverse complement strand
ATTTATTTCTAGGAGCTGTTTAATGGGTTATAAGTCTCTCACGCTGTCATTGAGTACAGTGTTGATTTTAGGTGGATGTGGAGGAGAAAACTCCTCTCAAACGAAGTACTCAGAGAGCGCTTCTGAGGTACAAAATAGTGCTGAAAAAGTGATAAAAGCAGCCAAATGTGATTCCACAACTGAAGTCTGTTTAGCGCAAGAAAAAATCATCAATCAATGCGGTGATCGTGGTGGTGAAGTTTTCTACTTTGGGTACGATAACAACGAAAATGGTATTTTAGACCAAACTGAAATAGACTCCAGTAAAGATGTCATCATCTGTAATGGTTATCAAGGTCTCCAAGGAGAAACTGGGGCAGATGGTCAAAGTATCTCTATCAACCAAATCACTAATAACAAAGATAGCTCTATCACTATCTCATTTAGCGATGGGACACACTTCACTACAAACCCATTAAAAGGTGCTGATGGAGAGAGTGGTATTGATGGACAAAATGTCTCAGTCTCCTCAGTCGATACCAATGCAGACGGTTCACTCACACTCAATTTCAGTGACGGTACTAACTTCACTACAACCTCTCTAAAAGGAGACCAAGGTGATACGGGTGCAACAGGAGCTACTGGACAAGATGGTACTGATGGTAAAGATGGACAAAGTATCTCAGTTACTTCAATCCAAACCAATACAGATGGTTCACTCACACTAAACTTTAGTGATGGTACCAATTTCACTACGGGATCCCTCAAAGGTGATACTGGAGCCGCAGGTGCTAATGGTCAAGATGGTACTAACGGCGTAGATGGACAAAATGGTGCTGATGGTCAAAGTATTTCAGTCACTTCAATACAAACCAATGCAGATGGTTCACTCACACTAAACTTTAGTGATGGTACCAACTTCACTACAGGATCCCTCAAAGGTGAAAAGGGAGATCAGGGTGAAAAAGGTGATACGGGTGCAACAGGTGCTGATGGACAAAACGGTACTAATGGTACTGATGGCCAAGATGGGGAACAAGGATATACATCACTCATTACATCAGCAGAAATTCCTGCAGGTACCACTTGTACCAATGGTGGAATCAAATTTGATATTGGTATTGATACCAATAGAAATAACACTTTAGATACAGCTGAGATTGTTCAAACACAGACAATATGTCTACCTGCTACAACAACAAACGTAGATATCACTAAGATTCATGCGGTACAAGGATCAGGTGCAACTTCACCGATGGAAAACGATGAAGTAACTGTAGAGGCCATCGTAGTGGCAGATTATCAAGATGGCTCTTTTAAAGGTTTTTATATTCAAGAGGAAGATGCAGATGTTGATGGAGATGATACAACATCAGAAGGTATTTTTGTTTATGACCCAGCATTGATCACGGATGTTGACGTAGGAGACAAAGTAAAACTTAAAGGTACCGTTTCAGAATATTATGGTCTCTCTCAAATCAAGGATCTCTCAGAAGTTACCGTGGTAAGTCAAGTTGCGACACTCCCAACAGCACAGACTATTACGCTGCCAATGACTTCATCAACAGATTTTGAAAAATATGAAGGTATGCGTGTAACTTTTAACCAAACACTCAATGTCACTGAAGTGTATAATCTTGGTAAATATGGTGAAATCCTACTCTCTTCTGCAGATAGATTATGGCAACCAACACAAATCGCAACACCAGGTGCAGCAGCAACAGCAGTGGAAGACGCAAATCAACTCAATCAAATTATTCTAGATGACCTTATCAGTGGATCATATCCTGATACCATTGTACACCCAGGGTCAGGACTCAGTAAAACAAATGTGCTCAGAGGTGGTGATAATATCACTGATCTTACAGCCGTAATGTCTTATGGATTTTCAGCTTATAGACTTATGCCTTTAGGTGAAGTCATCTTTAACCAAGCAAACTCAAGACCAGCAGACCTACCAACGGTCAATGGTAACCTCAAAGTTGCTTCGATCAATGTACTCAACTACTTCAATACCATAGATGATGGTGGGAGTACTTGTGGTACACACAACCAAGGGTGTCGTGGTGCGGATGATGCAGATGAGCTTGCAAGACAAAAAGCAAAAATGCTCACAGCTTTAGAGAAAATGGATGCAGATGTTATCGGTTTAATGGAGATTGAAAATGATGGTGGTGTTACACTACAAACCATCGTAGATGGACTCACGGGGTATGACTATGTGAGAAACCCTAGTGGAAACGGTAGTCAGCTTGGTACTGATGTCATCACCGTAGCAATGCTCTATAAAACAGATAAGGTCGAACTCGTTGGTACTTCAACGACAATTGATGACGGTGAATACCAAGGTGCATTTGATGATCGAAATAGAAAACCTTTAGCACAAACATTTAAAGATAAAGATACCAATGAGATCTTTACAGTTGTCAATAACCACTTAAAGTCCAAAGGAAGCGGTTGTGGTACAGGGGATGATGCAACAGATGGACAAGGAAACTGTAATGGTACAAGAACAGCAGGTTCTGAGGATCTTATTAGTTGGATTGATGATCTTAAAGTTGCTATTGGAGATGAAGACTTCTTAATCATCGGTGACCTCAATGCTTATGCCAAAGAAGATCCTATCACTACACTAGAAAATGCAGGATACAACAACCTTGATGGTGCAGGAAATAACTATTCTTATGTCTACTACGGACAATGGGGAACGCTTGACTATGCACTCGCGAGTCCTACACTAAATGCAAAAGTCTCAAGTGTAGTAAGATGGACAATTAATGCTGATGAGAGCTGGGTATTTGACTATAACGATGATGCAAGTTCATCAAACTATGGTAGACCAAAGCCAAATGATTATCTCACTAATCTTTATGAACCTAACGAATATAGAATGTCAGATCATGATCCAATTGTAGTAGGTTTTAGCTTCTCTGCACCAAGTAATACTGTACCAACTGCAAATGCAGGTGACGATCAAAATATCACTCTAGGAGATAATGTCACCCTAGATGCAAGTGGAAGTAGTGATAGTGATGGCACTATTACAAGCTATGTTTGGAGTGAAGGTGGTACACAAATTGGTACTGGTGAGACACTAGACAAAAATGACTTTACTGTAGGAACACATACCGTAACATTAACTGTTACTGATGATGGTAATGCAATCGATACAGATACAGTCGTGATTACAGTTACAGCTGCAACGGGAGCTTCAACGATTTGGAGTGAAAGCTTTGAAACAGATGGTTCAACTACACGTTATACAGCGAGTGAAGAGTGTACAGATAACTCTGGTGACTTCTTCACGAGAACAGACGGAAGTAATATCGGATCTTTTTATCAAGTCTCTGGACAAGATGGTAGTTACTACTATGCTGCAATGGATACTGATGGAACTCCTTGTACTTTGGCAACACAAACTTTAACTTTTAGCACTATTGATATATCAGGAAAATCTAACTTGGTCTTTAAAGGACTATTTGCAGAAGATGATGATGGTACTAATCAAGACTGGGATGCTGACACTGGTGCTGTTGTTGAGTATCAAATAGACGGGGGTAGTTGGCAAACACTTGTTGCGTTTGCTGCCACTGGAGGTACAAACACTGAACCAGGACTAGATACAAATGCTGATGGCGTAGCAGATAGTACACTACTTTCCAATACATTTGCTGAGTTCTCTGCAAATATCACTGGAACAGGTTCAAGCTTAATCTTAAGAGTGACACTTACAAACTTAGATGCAGGAGATGAAGATATCGCGTTTGATAACTTTAGTGTAGAGGGTAATTAAGATGTGGGATTTAGGAGGTCATATCGATCTCTTAAATCAGAATAATTTGCAACCAAATTGTGATAAACATGGTTTACAATAAATTTAAATAATACAAAAGGAAAAAACATGAAATATACACTTTCAGTTGTGCTTTCAGTAGCACTTTTAACATTTAGCGGCTGTAATAATTCTACAAAAAAAGTAGAGACAACACCAGAGACACAAACAGAACAAACCAATGCAGTAACGACACTTAAAGATGAAAACTTTAACTATAAGATTACAGCAACCACCGAAGAGGCAGCAACAACAAACCCACAACTGATGATGGTATCATATAGCAGTGATCCAGCAAATCAAGCACCCGTATGTAAAATTACTACTGATGGTACTAAAATCAACCCAACAAATGGTATCGGTTTTTCTGGACTAGAGAGTTCAGATGTTGACGGAAATATCGTGAGTTATAAATGGACAGATATGGATGGCAATGTACTCAGTAATGAAGCTTCATTTGGTAGAGGGTTCAACTATATAGGAAGATATATCAAAACACTTCAAGTCACTGATGATAAAGGTGCAACAAGTAGCTGTAGTGTAACTATCGATGTAACAGAGCCAAATCATAAAGCGATCTCTACCTCACTGATCCATATCAATGACCACCACTCACATCTTACAAGTGAGACAATGAGCCTTTACTTTAACGGTGAAAAAACCTATACAGCGCTGGGCGGTTTTCCTAGAGTTGTGACAAAGATCAAAGCACTCCAAGAGACTGAGACAAATCCTATCACACTTCATGCTGGTGATATCATCCAAGGTACACTTTTTTATACACTCTTTAAGGGTGAACCAGATGCAGTCATGATGAATCAAATCAACTGGGATGCAGTTACACTAGGTAACCATGAGTTTGATGATGGAGATGAAGGACTAAAGTCACTTTTAGATGCAATGCCTGATGTTCCAATGATTAGTGCAAATGTTGTCCCACAAGCAGGTAATATCTTAGAGAACTATTGGGAGCCTTATAGAATTATTGAGAGAGAAGGTGAGCGTATCGGTATCATTGGTTTAGAGATTGGGCAAAAAACAAAAGTCTCTTCAAGTCCAAGTGATGAGATAGATTTTTTAGACGAGATCACGACAACACAAAAATATGTGGATGCATTAAGAAAACAAGGTATCAACAAAATCATTCTTTTAAGTCACTTTGGAATGGATAATGATCTTGATCTTGCAAGCAAAGTAAACGGTGTTGATATCATTATCGATGGTGATTCTCACTCATTGATGGGTGATTTCTCAATGGTAGGACTTACAAGTCACTTCAATGAATACCCAAAAGAGACGCTCTCTAAAAGTGGTGAAAAAGTATGTGTAACTTCTGCTTGGCAATATGCTTATGTTGTGGGTAACTTAAAAGTAGACTTTGATGAATCTGGACAAGTGACAAAATGTGAAGGTACCCCGTACCTCCTTTTGGGTGACAGTTTCCAACAAAAAGATGCAACAGGTGCAAAAGTAGAGGTCAATGCAACTAAAAAAGCAGAGATTCTCACTGTTATCAATACTAATGATCAACTTGATATTGTCACTGAAGATGCTGATACTCTACAAAAACTTGATGTTTACAGCAATCAAATCGATGAGAAAAAAGCAGAAGTCGTCGGTGCTGCATCTGAGTTTTTAGGACATAACAGAATTCCAGGTGATGTTAAAGATGGTGTAAGTAATCTACCACTAGGGAGTGATATCGCGCCATTGGTTGCAAAATCTTTCTATGACAAAAGTTTACGTGCAGATGTATGTATCCAAAATGCAGGTGGTGTGAGAGTTGCGATTGAGCAAGGAGATATTGATATCGAAAAAGCTTATACCCTACTTCCTTTCTCAAATACACTTTTTGAGATTGACATGAGAGGAAGTGAAATCAAACAAGTTCTTGAAGATGCAATCACAAACTTTCAAGACAATGGTGGTTCAACTGGATCATTCCCATATGCGTATGGTATCAAGTATGATGTAGATCTAACACAACCAGCAAATAGTAGAGTTTCAAATATCGAAGTATTAGACAGAACTGCTCAAACTTGGTCAGCGATTACTCCAGATACAACCTATGTTGTTGTAACCAATGACTATATTGCAGCAGGACGTGATGGATATACAACTTTCAAAACAGTACAAGATGCAAGAGGCGAAGGTGTAAATACATATTATGACTATGCTATGAGCTTTGTTGATATGGTCAAAGCACTTGCAAATGCAGGTCAAGAGCTTTCAAAACTTCCTGCTGATGAGCATCCTATCAAAAGTTTCAACCAATAACCAAACTTCTTACATAAAGCCTTCAAGGCTTTATGTAATCATCTTCTTGAATTAACTTCTTATTTGCTAGAATAGAATCCATTTAAATTGTAAAAGGTACCCCATATGAACAATATCGCACTACTACATGAGATGTTTACACTCCAACAAAAATTAAACGATGAAACTAATGGTTTAGAGTGGGAAAAGGGATATAACAAACATGGTCGTATTATCAATTGGAAACGTTGTATCTACATGGAAGCTGCTGAGCTAATCGATAGTTTCAACTGGAAACATTGGAAAGATATCAATATTGATCCTGATTGGGACAATGTTATCATTGAACTTGTTGATATCTGGCACTTTGTCATGAGCCTTGGATTAGAAGAGTATAAATGTAATAAAATCGGAGATATTGATATCTTAGTAGAACATGTCTATGATTCACGCTATTTTGATGAATTTTGCAACGATGTCGAAGTACCTGACAATAGTGATGCGATGACAATCATCAATACTATTGAACATATTTTGATTGATACTCTACAAAATCAAGAGTTTTATAAAATCTTAGATGACTTTATGATCATCTCTCTACAGTGTGGTCTTAACTTTGATGTACTTTATAAATTTTATGTCGGCAAAAATATCCTCAATAAATTTCGCCAAGACAATGGCTATAAAGAGGGAACCTACCAAAAAGTATGGAATGGGGTTGAAGATAATGTTGTCATGACAGAGATGTTAGAAAAAGATGCCTTAGGTCCAGATGCACTTTATACAGCACTAGATAAAGCGTATAAAGCACTCTAGAAATGATCAATACAACCCTAGTACAAAAAAGTTTTACTGATTTTCTCTCACCCAAGTTTTTAAAATACTCGATACTTCCCTTTATCGTCTCTTTTGCAATTTTTGCTTATCTCTATATGGATTTTGGAGCAGATGCAATTAGCTCGTTTAAACAGAGTATGGAAAATGGTGTTGTCCCTTTTTTAGACCCTGAAGAGTATCCGATCTTAACCTATATCCTCACCATAGGAATCTTTAAGTGGCTCTTTTCACTCTTTTTCTATCTTGTAGGTGCTGTTGCAGTGATCTTACTCTCTGTACTTATTTCTGTTATCGTTATCGGCTTTTTTACGCCCATGATTGTTAAAGGTATCCGTCAAAAACACTATCCTGATTTTATCATGAAAAATGACAACTTCAGCGCCATACATACCTTATGGCATTTTGCAAAGACATTTGTGATCTTTATCCTGCTATTTTTGATCATGATCCCTTTTCTTTTTATCCCTGCTGTAAACTTTATTGCTATTAATATTCCATTTTATTATCTCTTTCACAACTTTTTAGTCCTTGATGTCGGCTCTTCTATCAATAGTCAAGAGGAGTTTAAAACAGTTACCAAGAAGTATAAACTCAAACTTAGAAGTACAACACTAACACTCTTTGGGTTTTCATTGATTCCCCTTGTAGGGATGCTTTTTCAAGTACTTTTTGTCATCATCTTGGCACATCAATTTTTTACGAGGACTACAGAACTTAGAACAGCATGAGAACTTTGCTCCTCTTATGCACCGTAGTACTCACCCTACAGGCACTTGATTTTAAACAAAAACTGATTCTCAAAACTGTTAAAAACGTCGCCTCACACTATCCTGATAAAAGAGGTCATACCTTTGAAAAAACGGCAATGGCGATCTGTTTGACAGAGACCAGTGGTGGTAAACTCAATTTTGGGGATAAACAACTACTCAAAAAAGGGATCAAAAAAGCCTCTTACGGCATCATGCAAGTAAGGCTTGGCACTGCACGATTTGTCGCAAAGGAGTTTAAACTTCTCAAAGTACAACGCCTAAGTGACCTTGACCTCATCAAAAACCTCATGCACAATAATCTTTTTAATGCCAAAATAGGGGTACTTTATCTCGTATGGTGTTCAAACCATTCTCAAAGTTACTTTGAAACTGTCAGCCGTTACAATGGTGGAAAAGTGAACCACCCCTACTTTAACCGTGTCCAAAAGAACCTAAAGATTGTACAAAAATATAAACTCTAAAAAATACCTCTAGAGTAGGCAAAGCCAATACTTATCTTATTGATACTTCGATCATAATCAATCATATTTTCACCATATCCGCTAAAAAGTTTCATATACCAATAGGTATTATCAGAGTTGAAAAATGGTGTTGAATAATCAATTTGAATAGCACCTCTATTGTTATGTCTATGCAGATTGTTTCGCCATAAAAGACTAATTTGATCTTTCCCAAAGA
The DNA here is from genome assembly GCA_022600175.1 of Campylobacterota bacterium. Classification (GTDB taxonomy): domain Bacteria; phylum Campylobacterota; class Campylobacteria; order Campylobacterales; family QNZT01; genus SZUA-1433. The sequence goes on along the minus strand of JAHZKW010000078.1, from coordinate 13,613 downwards.
GATAAAAAATCCCTAAATCACCATATCCCATATATCTGTGGATGTCTGGATTGTCATCACCTTTTGCTTTAGGGTTTGCACCAGAGTAGAAATCTTCACCTTTTTTAGACTCTGGAAAACGATACCACCCTTCTGCTTTAATGAAAAGATTTTTAAATTGCCACATTGTGGCTAAAAATAATCTATCCCATGACCGAGAGTGATACCCCTCTTGCCCATTTGATTGGTGGCGATACCCAACCTTGACTGCTTTTAAATTATATTTCTCATCAATCGCATCTGAAGTGGGGATGATCATAAAAAGTTCTGGCAAATAGTTTGTCTCTCGAAAAGGACCTGACTCATCATAGAGTTTCCACCAAACCCGTTGGGTATAGGCAAAACTGACATATTCATTCCAACCAAAAAGGTTATAGGTTAAAGGTTTTTGGAAACTAAGCTGATACTCTGCTTCAACATGATCATCATAATCCACAAATGCCTGCCACTCTTGTGGAATATTATGTTGTTGAAAACCAGCAAAGTGTCTGGAATATTTCGTAGAGGCATACGTAAAAGGTGCTACATAATTTGTATGGTATGGTAAAAGACCAAAGTTATTTTCAAGCATTTTAAGAAGATGCGACTTTACGGCAGGGACACTACTATCAACCTTACTAAAGGCAAAATGGTTCCCCTTCTCCTCTGCAGTATATGTCATTTGATGTTTTACCCTCTGAATAAAGTTCTCCTTAGTCAACTCACTCTCAAATGGTTTTTGTTCAACAATATAGGTATATTTTGAAGCAGCTTTTTTATACCAATAGATAGATTGTTTGAGATCCTGATCAACCCCTTTTCCATCCTCATACATGGATGCTAAGAGATACTGCGCCTCTTTATTCCCTTTAATCGCTTCTTTTTCAATTATCGTATATGCCTGTTTATAGAATTGTTGATGGTAATGTTTTACTGCTTGGACATAGGCATCTGCTGTACTTGCTTGCAGTGAACTGACTAACAATACAAAGACAATAATAAAGGGCATAAAGTAATCTCCTCTTTTTTACTCAAAGCATACATTATTTTTCATACATGTACCCTAAATACCTGCCCTTCTTCATAAATAACAAGTTACTTTCTATTTACAAACTGTTACCTATTGTTGTGGTGCATCTTGTAAACTATTCTTATCAATTACAAGGAGAAATGATGAAAAAAATAATTTTCCTACTATCTGTTATAGGTACTCTATTTAGTTTTGCCAATGAAAGACAAGGAGAAAGAGGTGGTCATAATAGACAACCACCTCAAGAGGCAATTTCAGTATGTCAAGGAGAAGTGCAAGAGGCAGCCTGTCAAATCACAACAGTTAATAGTAATATCGTGGAAGGGCATTGTAAAAATACACCAGACAATAAATATTTTGCTTGTATTCCAAATCATCATCGGCAAAAGAAGTAAATGTTACTTTTCATTTACCTATTGTTACCCACTGTTATACTTTAAAGTATAACATTTCAATGTAGGAATATTTTTAAGGAGAAAAGATGAGAAAAATAACTACAACTACGATGGTAGCGATAGTGCTATCGAGCTTAACAACAAGTACTTTTGCTTTTGACAGACCACATGGTGCTCCTCCAGAAATGTCAAAAATAGATAGACCTATACCTTTTAAGATGAGAAGACCCAATCCAGTGCTACGCGTACTGGAGAGTATGGAATTAACAAGCGATCAAAAGAGCGCATTAAATCTATTAAAAGCAAAATTTAGAAAAGAGATGGATAGTTTGAAATCAACGCAGTTAACAAAAGAAGAGGAAATTATCAATGCATTGGAAGAGAATCGCTTTGATATAGAAAAATTTTCACAAATTCTGCAACAAAAATGTGCAAAAGAGAGTGCACTCAAAGCGTCACACATCAAAGAGATCGTGGCACTTTTAACAGTAGAACAGATAACAGCGTTGAAACAACAACTAAAATCAAAACCAGACGATGATCTTGGATATTAAGGACAGGTGATGCAAATAGCAACAGATCTCTATGCGATGACTTTGTCTCAAACAGATAGAGAAGAGGGTTTTATGTCAATACTCAATGATTTTTTTTCTGAATTTGGAGGAGATTCTGGCGCAACTAGTGCTATACTTTCAACCTATGCATAAGGATTAATATGATTAACATAATGATGATAGAAGATGACAAAGAGATGGCTGAACTCATTAGTGAATTTTTATCACGCCATAACATAGAGATAAAAAATTTTGAAAACCCTGAATTAGGTCTTTCTGAACTTAACTTCAAACACTATGACTTACTTATCCTTGATCTCTCTTTACCCAATATAGACGGACTAGAAGTCTGCAGATTGGTAAGAGAGAAGTTAGATATCCCTATCATCATCTCATCAGCACGCTCAGACATCGAAGACAAAACTGCATGCTTTTATATGGGTGCTGATGATTATCTACCCAAACCTTATGATTCCAAAGAACTACTACTGCGAATACACTCTGTCTTAAAACGCTACAACAAAGAGCCTATAGTCGAAGAAAAAGTACTTATTTTTGAAGCTGACATTAATCGACATGAGATCCGAAAACATGGAAAGCTTCTCCACTTTACCAACGCAGAGTTTGAAATCATGGCCTATTTCATCAAGAAAAAAGGGTATGTTATCAGTCGTGAAGAGCTCTTATCAAATGTAGATGCTATCAATTTTGAGAGTAGTTTAAAAAGTATCGATGTTATGATAGGTCGTATTAGAGCAAAAATTGAAGAGAACCCTAAACAGCCTAAGTTTCTTATCTCCTTAAGAGGTATGGGATATAAACTTATCAATGAATAGACACTCCTTACTCTTTTATATTACCCTCTTTTTTATCTTTTTAATGATAGTGATCAATACACTTTTTTTCATACAATATCGTTTAGAGTCACATAAAGCAAAAGAGGATCTGTTTAAACGCTTTCATGACAGTGAAAGAGTCTTACATATGAGTCGAAGGGATCATTTACCTTTTGAGGAAGCGAAAAAAAGACTTTACAATCTTATGTACGTAGAGTTATTACGAAAAGATGAAGTCAAAGATCTTAGTGATGCTACACTCATCGAGCAGAGAAAGGCAATTAAAATTTATGAAAAAGATACAAAGATCTACTTTCTTTTTGATGATAAACGAAGAGATAAAAAGCTTTATATGCGGTATACTAACTATCAGCCACAAAGTAACTCTCCACTATTAATCGCATTTTTCATCAACCTTGCTGTTTTTCTTTTTTATCTTTATGTACTTAAACGCTTACATCCATTAAAAATCCTTAAACTAAAAATTGCACGCTTTGCAGAAGGGGATATGGATATTATCTCTGATGTGAAAGGTAAAGATGAAATTGCAGAAGTTTCGAGAGAGTTTAACCACGCAATAGAGAAGATACAAACCCTACAAGATTCACGGAAACTTTTTTTGCGCAATATTATGCATGAACTCAAAACCCCTATTGCCAAAGGAAAACTGATCACAGACTTGATGGACGATACCAAAAATCAAGAGCGACTAAAGCGTATCTTTACACGTTTTGAATATCTATTAGGCGAATTTACCAAAATAGAGCGTGTCACTTCTAATGTTATGGTATTAAATAGGAAAAAGTATAGAGTAATTGATATCCTAGATAATGCTTTTGATATCTTACTTTTAGAACTCGATGTTGTAGATATTGAAGTGATGTATCATCTAGAAATTGAAGCAGATTATGAGTTCATCTCTATCGCACTCAAAAACTTAGTCGATAATGCAATCAAATATGGCAAAGGACGTGCAAAAATAATCATTAAAAAAGAGCAGATCATTGTACAATCTTCTGGAGAGAAGCTTAACAATATCAATTTTAACAAAGTCTTTAATCGAATCTATGAAGGAAGTGAAAAAGGGCTAGGACTTGGTCTTTATATCACAAAAAATATTCTTGAAAAACATGGGTACTTGTTCGACTATCAACATGAACAAGGAAAAAATAATTTTATTATTCAAATTTAACCTATTTAATCCTATTAGTATCTTTTTGGTGTGTATATAACTTTTTAGGTAGTTATTGACATCACTAAATATAGATTGTAAAATTTCATCAACACTTAAAAAAGGGATAAAATGGACAATAAATTTATAGATGCAATGCAGTTTCGTCATGCAACCAAAGAGTTTGATGTAACAAAGAAGATCAGTGATGAAGCGTTTAAAGAGATTTTAGAGATGGGGAGACTGAGCCCTAGTTCATTTGGATTTGAACCTTGGAAATTTTTAGTCATTCAAAATCAAACATTAAGAGAGAAACTCAAAGCATTTTCTTGGGGTGCACAAGGACAACTGCCAACAGCAAGTCACTTTGTGATCATCTTATCAAGAAAAAAGAAAGATATGCTTTATGGAAGTAACTATGTACAGCATATGTTGCAAGATATCAAACAACTACCCGAAGATGTTATTGCACTTTACAATGACTTTTATGAAAAGTTTCAAAAAGAGGACTTTAATCTTTTAGAGAGTGATCGAGCACTCTTTGACTGGGCAACAAAACAGACATATATCGCATTAGCCAATATGATGACAGGTGCTGCTTATATGGGTATAGACTCTTGCCCAATGGAAGGTTTTGATACCCAAAGTTTGGAAACATTTTTAAAAGATGAACTCAATATTGATACAGACGCATTTGGAGCCTCCGTGATGGTCGCCTTTGGATATAGAAAAGAGGAACCTAGAGAAAAAACAAGACAAGTATCAGAAGATATCATAACGTGGTATCACTAGAGAAGTTAGGTCAATCATTCTCATGACACACAAAACAATTTTAATTACAGGATCAACCGATGGAATTGGATTAGAAACGGCCAAACTATTAGCTTCAAAAGGGCATAAGGTCTTAGTCCATGGGAGAGATCCTAAGAAATTAGAAGAGATCAAACAATCATTTGGAGGAAAGACCTTAGGATATATTTCAGACTTTTCAAACCTTGATGATATCAAAACATTCGCAGAAATATTAACAGCACAAAACATAAAGATTGATGTACTCATCAACAATGCAGGGGTCTATAAAACAGCTAACCCTATCACTCAAAAGGGGCTTGATGTACGATTTGTTGTCAATACTATCGCCCCTTACTATTTAACCAAACTACTCACGCCTCTGCTGCATACTACTTCACGGGTCATCAATCTATCCTCAGCAGCACAAGCAACAGTAAATATAGATGCGCTTATGGGTAGAGTCCATTTAGCTGATGGGGATGCATATGCACAGAGTAAACTCGCACTTACTATGATTACCTTCTATATGGCACAAAGATCAAAAACAAAAATCTCTTCATTTATCGCTGTCAATCCTGCCTCACTACTTGGTACCAAAATGGTCAAAGAGGGATATGGCATCAATGGTAAAGATATTAGTATCGGTTCTGGGATATTGGCACGTATAGCATTAGATGCTACATTCTCAAATATTAAAGGTGACTATTTTGATAATGATATTGGAAGGTTTTCACCGTCACATCCCGATGGAGATGATCTTCAAAGGGCTGAAGAGGTGATAACTGCGATTGAATCTCTTTTACCCAAATCATAGTATCACAAATATGCAGATAGAATAGTTTCTGCATAAGCTCTTTTAAAAAGGAGATACAATGATATTTTATTGTCAATCATGTGACCACCAAATAGACTTAAATATGTTAGCTGAACTAGAATCAGGGAAATGCCCCAAATGTGAGGAGATCAAAGGATTTGCGACAGCCCCTGCTGCAACAATGCGTGATTTTGATCAAGATGCTACGGTACTCAACGATACAGACTTTTTAAAATCTACTGCCTCAAAGGGTACATCATGATCAGTGAACAGATGCAAGATGCACTCAATAAACAACTTCAAAAAGAGTTTTATTCGGCCTACCTCTATTTAGGAATGTCCGCATGGTGCAGTGAAAATGGATTAAATGGAAGTGCCAAGTGGTTTATGATTCAGTTTGAAGAAGAACAGATGCACGCAATGAAAGTCTATCACTATCTTTTAGGACAAGGGAACCATATTGAGCTATTAAGTGTTAAACCCTCTAAAACCCAGTACGACTCGCTTCTATCATGTTTTGAACAGAGTCTCTCACATGAAAGAGCGATGACCAAATCTTTCAACACTCTATGTGATATGGCACTTAAAGAGAAAGACCATGCGACATACACCTTTTTACAGTGGTTTGTCAATGAGCAAGTCGAAGAAGAGGCAACCGTAGGAGAAGTGATAGGAAAACTCAAACTTGTAGGCAATGGAAATGGACTATTTATGATTGATAGTCAACTCTTAGACCGGCAACCACAAGTTGATCTGCCATAGTCAAAGGGGTTAATGAACAAATGTCCCTTTGACTTCAAGGAGTAAGAGGTTTTGACACATTGCAATATAATCAATAATCTCATTCTCCATCTCACTAGATGGGTAAATATTCAGTACGATCTGATTTCCAAATGTTTTATAGATCATCGCACGTACATTGATAGAAGCACTATTATCTTGGCTATCTAAGTGAAACTTCAATTCAAAAGATTTTGTTTGAAGCCCTTTTGCTTGGATCTCTTCGATCTTAGAGAGTTGTGTCGTAAGAAGTATAGAGTTCTTAGAGATATCAGCGATCAATCCATCCATATAGAATTCACTCTCAAACTCTACAGTCGCTTGAATCGGTCTATGTGGTGTAACCCTCACATTTTTTCTATGTACTGGTGAGTTATCTAAGAACTTTAAGTTATCTAGCTCAATCTCACCATTATCAAAGTTGATCTTAGTGATCTCTGCACGCATAATATCTGGAATCATGACATGTTCTATATAGATAAACTCTTGTTTTTTGAAAAAGAGTAGATACTCTTTGTGTGCTTTAACATTCATAATCCCACTGTTAAAATCAATAATCTCGACTTTACTCATCAATGGTGCTTCTTTATAGAAACCATAGAGGTTAAGCATCGGTTCCTGGGTAATAATAGAGCGGATATTTTCAAAGTTACCAGTATGGCTATATTCAAAGAATTTTGTACCATAATAGATATCAATCTCTTTGTTGATTTTAGATTTCATAAAAAACTTATGCACTCTACCAATCAACTCATTTTTATCATCACTTTGGTCATAAGCGGTAATACCGATATTGTGTACATTCAAACCATATTTGATCTTGACACTCATCGTCATGTTTTTAATCGTCATCACCACATTATGCAATTTACTCTCATGAATAAAAATCAAAAAATGTTCTCCACCCTCATAAACAATAGGCGTATATCCTAAAAATGAATACATAAAACTGACTATCTCTTTAAATCTATCTCCCTCTTTAGGATCAAATTTTAATTCAAACTTGACAACACAAAGTTGTGAGTTATAACTGTCAGCACGCTCAAGCTGAGATTCAATAAAGGCGTGATTAATATAATTGGCGATCATTAAACTTTGGTTTGTCATCTTATCTCTTTATAAAGTTGGATATTTAGATATAATTCGTCAATTTAAAAAAAAAGTTTAGGAATACATGCAATGAAAGAAAAGTTTTTTGAAGATTTAGATCAAGTGTATCAAATAATCAAAAAAAATCATGATGAAATTAGTAGCTATTACGATATTTTGGGAGATCAACAAGATAGTGAAAAATTAAATTTTATTAATGATTTTTTAGATACCGTAGGACTTTCTCGTAACAAAGAGAGCCAAATGGCAGCTATCACAAGACTCGTCTCTTTACGTGATGATGCCTTAACACAAGCCTTAAAAAAAGCCGATTTTAATGACGAAGAGGTTATTCAAAAAAAGGAAGAGGCTTATCTTTGGGTTGCTGATTTTCACCTCAAAGTACATCAAAGCCTCATTGAGACTATTGAACAAAATCAGCTTTTAACACCTTTTTACAGGGCTATCTTTAGAGGTGTTCATGAAGTAGGGTTAACCTTTAGTGGGTGGCAATCAAGCTGGACGGCACATATCATTAATGGTATCAATCGAGAGCTCTATCGTCTCTTTGAAGGGGATGAAGAGAAAATCTATGAGATGCTCACACTGCATGATCTTCATGACAAAGGACATGATGGAGGTAAAGGCGATCGATCTTACTCAGTACTCGTAAAACAAGAAGATGGCACTTTTAACAGTGTACCTTACAGTGAAGCATTTGCAACAGAAGTAACCGAATCACTGTTAGCATTAGCAAATTTTAAAAATAATCTACTCACATTAGAAGATGACCTTTTTAACCAAAAAGAGGTGCATATCGACTACTTACAAGCTATTATTGAAGCGTTAGCAGAGAGAGATACGGACAAGCTCATTCCAAAATGGGCAGATGTAGATCGCAAATGGATGAAAATCACCGCACCACTGCAAATAGGGCATCCACTAGAGTACTATGAAGATCACTATAAAAAAGCTGTCGCTTTAGAGTGGGATTTACGCATCGTAAATCCTCAAAGTCATGCAGGTGAAGTCAAAGAGAGCATCAAATCTATGTACAATACATTGATTGATGAAATCGAAGATGAGGTACAAAATAGCAGACGTATCTATGAGAGATCACTGAAAAATGCAGATCGTGTACAACTCTATCTTGGACGTCCAGCACTCTATTATGGTGCTGAATTTTGTGGTCTTTTCTCTGCACAAGTCGTCCCAAATGATGAACTCATCACTAAAGAAGCAGGCAAAAAGATCTTTGCTTTTGCTGACAATGTCCTTGACTCTACACGTGCAAAACCTTTTATGCAGATCCAAAAAGAGATTTTTAGTGAAGATTTTTTACGTCAAAATAGAGAAGTCATCTTTCAAAAGCCCGATATTTGGCATGATGTCTACAATATCACAACTATTGGACATGAATATGGACATATCTTATGGTTAGATGATGATACTGAAGCAGTGATGAATCAAAGTGGAAATTTTAAAAATATTGAAGAGTTTAAAGCAACTACAGGTGGTTTAGTTGCATTTTTTCTTAATGAAAAAGAGGATCTAAAATATCATATCCTCAGTGATGTTGTCAAACGTGCTATTGGATTAATCGCGTGGAAAGAGACCGGAGAAGTTGAACCCTACTACTGTGAAGGGCTCATCCACCTCAGCGGTCTTTTTGAAACAGGAGTACTCAAATGTGGTAAAACCTTGGAAATTGATATGAGTGATAAGGCTTATGAAAATATCAAATCATGGTATTTACAAACCTACAAAGCATTGGCAAAACACTACTTAACGAAAAAAGATGCCTCTTTATTTCTGCATCAATATGCACAAAAAGAAGGAAAGTTCTATATGCCTTGCAATGACCAAGTTAGATACTTTGTCAACTACTACTGGAATCTACATCAAGATATGGGACAAATCATCGATGATAGTGGTGAGAAGGCGTCATGGATGGAACAGTTAGCGTAAAGGAAGGAAAATAAACTATGGATATCATTAAAAAAAATACACTGGTTTCCTTGTCTCTTAAAACTGAAGATGAAGCAGGAAACCTTTTAGAAGAAAATGAAGAGATCATGTACCTTCATGGAGGTTATGGACAGATATTTACAAAGGTAGAAGAGACACTTGACGGGAAAAAATTAGGTGATAGCTTTCACCTTTCGCTAACACCAGAAGAAGCTTTTGGTATATATGATGAGTCTCTTGTGGTCAAAGAGCCACTGAGTGCACTGCCTGAAGATATTGAACTGGGGATGGAGTGTGAAACTGAAAACAAAGAGACGGTTTGGGTTGTCGAACATATAGAGGATGACTATGCCATACTCAACGCAAACCACGAACTAGCAGGTATTCCAATCCAAATATCTGGTGAAGTATTGGAACTTGAACAACTTTCCAGTGAAGGTGTTCAAGAGATTTTAAATATGGAACATAATCATTAAATACAGCCTTTGATTTTATCTACTGATAAAGAGAACTGCTTGAGGCTATGGTATAATGGAGTTTTTTAGAGAGGGTATGTCATGAAAAAAGAGGTTCAAAAGACGGACAATGGTGTAAAGATTTCTTTTACAGGAACAGTAGAGAAACAGAATATTGTCAAAATGGTTGAAAACTGTGCAACAGGCCAATGTGAATGTATGAGCGATGAAACTAAAGCAAAAGTTAAAGATATGCAAGTCCATGGTAAAGATGGAGATGTAGAGTTACAACTTAGTGGTGATATTGACAAAGCAGAGATAGAAGCTGCGCTTAAAAAGTCAAAAGTATTAAATCCACAAAAGTCGTAAAAAAGAGCAGTGAAAAAAGATGAAGGAGTACTCTATGGAAGCAAAAATATTTTTTGGTGATATTGAGATCACTAAAACTAAAGTAGATGAGATTAAAAACCCTTATAGCGGTGATGTGGTTGCGAAATTTCCTATTTGTGATGTAAGTGACGCTGAAGAGGCACTCAAAATCGCAGAAGAGGCCTACCATAAAAATAGAGAAATTCCTCTCTCACAACGTATTACATGGGTGGAGGATGTCATCGAAAAACTACATGAAAACCGTGAAGATATTGCAAAAACAATTACAGATGAAGTAGGAAAACCGATCAAATTCGCACGTATTGAAGTAGATCGCTGTATTGAAACCTTAAGACTTTCAGTTTCAGCAGCCATTGAACACAATGGAGAGACCTTTAACTCTGATGCTATGCCAAGTGGGCGCAAAACGATCAGTTACTTTAAACGTGTACCAGTAGGGGTTGCTTCTCTTATCACCCCTTTTAACTTCCCCTTAAACCTCATCGCACATAAATTAGCCCCTGCACTTATCACGGGAAATAGTGTAGTACTTAAACCAACACCTGAAGCACCTTTAACCGCATATAAATTTGCAAAACTATTTGTCCAAAGTGAACATCGAAGCCCTAATGCACTTAGTCTTGTTTACGGTGATGCAGAGGTAGGTTCAACACTTGTGAAAAGTCCAATTCCTAGGGCAGTAAGTTTTACAGGGTCTGTACCTGTAGGTAAAATCATCATGGCACAAGCAGGTATCAAAAAAGTCTCTTTAGAACTTGGTGGTAATGCGGCAACGTATATTGATCAAACTGCTGATTTAGAGAGCGCCGCAAAAAAATGTGCCATGGGTGCTTTTTTAAACTCAGGACAAGTTTGTATCTCTTTACAACGGATTTATGTAGATACAGCAGTAGCAGATGAATTTGCACAGATCTTAGCCTATGAAGCAAAATCATTAATCATCGGTAACCCTTACGAAGAAGAGACCTTTATGGGACCACTGATCAATGAAGAAGCCGCGAAGCGTGCAGAAAACTGGGTGCAAAGTGCCATCCAAGAAGGGGCCGTTGCACTGAGTGGTGGTCAAAAAGAGGGAAAAATCTTCCCTCCTACTGTCATGAACGAGGTCACTGATGAGATGAAAATCGTATGTGAAGAGGTGTTTGCACCAATTGTGAGTATCGTAAAAGTTAAAGATTTTGATGAAGCACTAGGAAAGATTAATAATTCACCTTACGGTCTACAATACTCTATCTTTACCAACGACCTAAAACTGACACAACGTGCTATTGAAGAGTTTAACTGTGGTGGTGTTGTCGTCAATGATATCCCTACCATTCGTTTTGATATTCAACCTTATGGCGGCAATAAACTCAGTGGTATTGGAAAAGAGGGGCCAAAATATGCATTAGAAGAGTTTACAGAGATCAAATCTGTTGTGATTTGCTAGTGTTGCTTAGACAAGTGCCTCTAGACTCATATCTTCATGGTAGAGTTCTACCCGATTTCTACCTTTATGTTTCGCTTCATAAAGGGCAATATCTGCCCTTTTTAAAAGCTTCATCATTGTATCCCCTTCTTGCAGTAAAGTAACCCCTAAACTAGCGGTAACTTGAGGAAGTTTGCTATGGTTATATTTATCTACAATTACTCTTAAATTTTCTGCTTTTTGCATTACTTCTGATTGTGTAGCATAGCGAAGGATAAGAATAAACTCTTCTCCACCCCAACGTCCAAAGATATCATCAGCTCGTATATGCTGTTTGATAAGTTTGGCAAGTGCTTGGAGTACCTCATCACCTGTATCATGTCCATGTTGGTCATTGATTTTTTTGAAATGATCAATATCTAACATGATAATTCCAATCTCCTCTTTTCTCTGCACGCTATAGCTACATAACTGTTGTAATACTTCATTAACCTTTTGGCGATTATAGATATCTGTTAAAATATCATGCTCAGCTTTATATTCAAGTAGTTTTCGCTCAATCATCATATCGGTGATATCACTAATGGTAATAATTGCCTTCCCATCAGGACCATAGTTATTGACCTTTACTTGAAACGCTTGTGCAATCATATCTTTACCAACCATATTTACAGTCCGTCTATTCTCAGGTAGTGTCTGAATATAGTTAATCCAATTCTCTCCCTCAGGAACATCACCTAGATGAAAAAAGTCTTCATGTTTTAGAAAAAAATGACACACACATGGTGCTTTGGACTTCATATCATCAATAGAATGGAATCCAAAAAAGTCAAGTACTTTTTGATTCACTTCAATCATCTCTTTACCACTGGTGATAATCACCATATGGTTAACACCATTGATAATTGTATTGAGTTTTTTATTGGCAAGACTTAAAGCCTCATTTTTCTGTTTAATCTTTTTACGATAGGTTTTTGCTTTAATCAACCGTGTATAGAGTAAAAAAACAATTAAACTCAGAGTGCTATAAAGTGCCCAAAAATAGAGCCCTCTTTGGGCAAAGAAACTATCATTAGAGACAATTACTAAATAAGCACTCTTCTTTTTTGTCATGACATTTTCTATAGGGATAAAAGAGAGAATATAACTTTTATCTTCAATCTCTTTGGCCAAAGAGAAGCTATTATCAGCTCTCAAGTCTTCTTTGATATACGTATCAAACCGCTTTTCAAAAGGAATTTTTAGTTGATGTGCTGTGCTATTATCTGTGAAAAAGTCTGGATGTATCGTACTCTCCACATAATTATGATCAACTCTACCCATATCTTTAGAAACTAGAGCATCTTTGTCAATTAAAAACTGTGTTGTCAGAAAATCACTATTAAGGTAGTTTACCAATACAGGGGAAGGAAAAGAGAGTTCCACACTCCCTAAATAGAGCGGTCCATCAAAGAGTGGAAAGACAAAACGAAAACCATTATTGATAATCCCCTCTTCAAAACCAGAAATACTTTTTTTTGATTCGTTGACATATTTGACTGTTTTTCTAAAACTAGAGAGATCATCTCCATACCGACTAGGTGCATGCATCCTTAAAAAACTTAAGTTATTGGTCTGGTGAAAATGCACCTGCTGAAACCCAAATTTTTTAAGCTTCTGGTATGTAGGCAATAATTTATCGTAGAGTTCCCTACGTATACGGTTTTTTTCTATTTCGTCTACATAAAACGTCTGTTTTAGTAAACTTTTAATATTGTCAGTATTGATGAGTGTATGAAAAGCGATCTCTGCTTTATCCTTAAAAGAGTTTAAGACAAAAGTATAATCATGTGCAAGTTTTTTGGAGGTTTTCTCGAGGTACTCTTGAGACTTTTGATCCCTATTCGTAGAGAGTATCATATAAAGTACTATCT
>JAHZKW010000077.1 GCA_022600175.1 Campylobacterota bacterium | reverse complement strand
GACCCATCAAAAAGACGATGGTGTCATCTGTTTTATAGTTTTCCCAAGGGATTTGGGATTGAGATTTTTTACTCTCATGTCCTGTGACTACACGAAAAGAGACAGTGACTCCTCTATGGGTAACGGGAATACCTGCATACTCTGGCACGGCAATAGCGGAGCTAATACCAGGGATTAGCTCAAACATCACCCCTCTTTCTCGCAAATACATTCCCTCTTCTCCACCACGTCCAAAGACAAATGGGTCACCACCCTTGAGACGGACAACCGTCTCGTATTTACAGGCGTTTTGGTAGATGACTTCATTGATCTCTTCTTGAGGAAGTGTGTGATGAGAATCTTCTTTACCGACATAGACAAATTCACAGCCATCTTTTGCCTCTTGTAAGATATCAGGGTTTGCAAGTCTATCATAGATGATAACATCAGCCTCTTTTACGACTCTAAGTGCTTTGATCGTAAGTAGTTCGATATCACCAGGACCAGCTCCTGTTAGATATACTTTTCCCATTTTTGCGCTCCTGCTTTTTGATTCTTCATGTTTCATTGGCGTTGTCATCACTGCTCCTCGTAGATAAAAATACCTGATGGTTTTTCAATGTTTGCTATACTTTTGACCTCTTTCCAACTATTTGTCTCCAAAATCACAACTCTGTTAGTATCGTTGATTGAGATGTAGAGGTAAGGATTTTCTTTTGACCATCTAAGGTGTAATACTTTTCCATCATACTCAAAACGTTGGACAATTTTAAGTGTCGTAGTGTCTATAATCTGAACAACAGGGAACTTTTTACCGCTGTATGTTACTGCCATATATTTTTTATCTGGACTCAAAGAGGTAAATACTGGGAGTCCTTCTGTCTCAATGTTTTTGATAAATTTAAAATCTCTGTCATAGACTAAGACTTTATTATCGCCTACCGCAGGGATAAATACTTTATCTCCTCCAATACTCCAAAAACCAAAGTGTGGCACTTTTAATACTTGTTTATTATTTGCAGCAGTGATTTTGATCGCTGAAAATTGCATCGTATCAAGATCAACTACACCAAATTGTTTGGTGATAAAAAGCCCTACGATATAGTGGTTATCTTTAATCATCGCATCAAATGGCATCTCACCAATATTTTCAAACTCTTTAAAAATTTTAAAATCAGGTTTGTCACCTTTTGGTGTATGGTCTTTTAACACCGTGACTTTATCATTGTCCATTTGTGCAAAGATGATGTACTCTTTATAGATTTTGATGCCTACATTTTTAGAGCCTGTTTTGATTTTTGTAATAGGCTCGAGTGATCGACTCAAGATATCGACACTTTTATCATCATAGTTTGCCACTGCTACATAGTTTCTACCGATAACAAAACCGATAGCACTTTTGCTTGTTTTATACTCTGCTAGGTTTTTTTGTGTTTTAGGATCAAACCATACGACATAGCCATCTCGACTGATGAGATAACCATCTTTACCTTCAAATTTGACAACACCATGGTTCATGTTGTGCATCTTTGGCATTTTACCTGTGAGCTTTTCATCTTCAATAACAGCAAGAGAAGAGGTCTCTCTCTCAACCACAAAGATCTTCTCTTTGGCAAATACCATAGTCGATAATAAAGCTGTCCCTACTAGTAGATGTAATAATTTCATATAAATACCCCTTTTTTCTCTTGTTCTGTTAAATAACATGATGGATCTTCTGCCCACATATCTCCATGTATAGCATAAGCACGGCTTCTACTCCCTCCGTTACAGATAGTAATATGTTCACATGTCTGGCATGTTCCGCTAATATTTCGTGGATGTTCACGTAGATTTTGTAGTAACTTTTCTGGCTCTTTTGTCCAGACATCACTAAAGTCTTGATGTAAAATATTGCCTATGATTTTTGGGAAAAATGGATCAGGTTTTACATTGCCTTCACTATCTATATTGAGTAGTTTTCTTCCTGCACTGTTCCCACCCCAACTTTGTAAGCGTGTTTTCATAATCTCTTTGAGTTGAGGATACTTTTTTCCAAACTTTTCTAAAAAAAGGATGGCATCTGGTTCCATGTTACCTGTCACGATTTCAATATCACGTCCACTTTCATAGTACTCAAACGCCTTGCCTAAAATAAATTCAACTGCTTTTCTTCTCTGCTCTTTTGTGAGATCCATCTCTAAGTTTTCTAAACCTCTGCCACTATACACTAGATGAGAGATATAGATCTTTGGAATGTTCTCTTTTTCTGCTAATGCAAAGATAAATGCTAAATCATCATAGGTCTCTTTGGTAATCGTAAAACGAATACCTACTTTGGTATCCTTGAAACTATTTAAAAGGTTAACCGCTTCCATGGACATTTTAAATGAGCCATCAAGACCTCTAAAGTGATCATGTGTCTTTTCACTACCATCGATACTGATACCTACATAGTTAAAAGTATCAAGTATTTTTTGTGCATTTTTATGTCCTACATAGAGACCATTTGTAGAGAGATAGGTAATAATTCCATTCTCTTTACAGTGTGCTGCTATCTCGTATAGATCTTTTCGTGTGAGTGGTTCACCACCTGAAAAAATAAGAAACTTCACACCATTTTCTTTAAATTTAGAGATGGTCTCTTTAATTTTTTCAGTTGTGAGTGTATCAACTGCATCAAGGTCAGCTTTTGAGTAGCAGTGCAGACATGAAAGGTTACAACGGTTGGTGAAGTTCCAGATCGCAATACTGCCATCTAAGACGCGTGCTTGTTTATTTTCAACTACTGATTTTATGAGGTTTGAGAGTCTAAACATCAGTCTACCTTTGGTTTATAAGAGAGGATGAATTCAGTAATGGATTCTAACTCTTTAGGGGTGAGTTCAAAAGGTGGCATCGCATTTCGTTTATAACCAAAAAATTTAGAAACTGATTTAGGATCAGTGATCATTGCTTGAATCTCTTCAGCTGATCGTTTAGATGCAATCTCTTCCCAAGAGGGACCAAAAGCAACAGAAGTTTGATGGTGGCAACCCCAACAATAGGTCTCAAAGACTTTTTTACCACTCACTGTAGTTTCATTGGCAAAACAAGATACTTCCAGAGAAAGTATCAATATCAAAAAGGGTGTAATGAGCTTTTTCATGTGCAATCCTCTTTTATGTTGAAAAAATGATAACACTTTTTAGGATTTGAAACATTGACCTTTGTCAAAAAAAGGGTAATAAGTGGTCTAGAGGGATAAAGAATTATCCCTCGTTGAAAACACCTTGTAAAAATGCAGATTCAATATTACTCTCATCTGTTTTAAAGTTTTGTAGATTTGGTAAGACATGTGCCATTGTTGCCTCTGGGACACCAAACCATTTTAAAGCAGGAGCTAGCATCTGTTCTATAGCTGTCGTTGGGATGATGCGTGCTCTTGAAGTGTAGGCATTTACACCGTTTAAAGATAAATCTGTCATAACATGACCAAATACCTTTCCTCCGCTAAATTGTGGATTACCACTGAGCATAAAGCTATGTCCTCCCCATCCATGATCCGTACCATCACCATTACTTTTGAGTGTTCTACCAAATTCTGAAGTAGAGATCACTAAGACATCTTCTTCTAATCCCATTGATTCGAGGGCTTTATAAAAATCAGAAATTGCTAAACTTACTGTTCTTAAGTTTCGCGAGTGTCTTTCGACTTGGTCAGAGTGTGAATCATACCCTGTCCCTCGTACATAAAATATCTGTCTTTTGTGTTCTAATCCCTCTTTACTAATTTGAATCATTTTAGCAGTGGCTTCAAGCTGTTCAAAAAAGCTTTTGATAAGCCCATGATGCGATCGCATGCCGAGTTTCTCTTTATGGCCATCTTTATAACTTGTGAAGAGCTCTTTCCCATAAGAGTTCTTTTTTGTACTTGTAGAAAAGTTAGGTGCACTTGCCCAATATTGGGTAAGAATAGAGGAGAGTTGTGCAGTTGTACGATTGCGTATATTATAAACTCTATTGAGATGATTTGTATTAGTTGTATGAATATCAAAATTGTTTAGGAGTTCTTCAAATTTTTCACCACTATTGATACTTTTGTAGGCGGCAGGGCTTGTTGTTGACATAGCAAGTGCGGAGGTTGATTCACCGATGAGTGTACGTTCAGGACCTGCATAAGAGATGTTAAGTCCTACGGCTCCATTGAGGTTCCAATGATCTGCAAGTCTCCCTGCCCATCCTGTTTTTGCTAATGTTTCAGCTTGTGTAGAGGCCACGGCAAGTTTTTGGTGATTGTGTGCAAAGAGAAAGACAGGTAGTTGTGCGCTACCATCTTCAATTTGTGCTTTTGTGGTTGGTTCAACCAGTGTTCCTACATTGGAAACAATAGAGAGTACCCCTTTTTGATAAAGACTTGCAAACTCAGGCATCAGTGCATTGATCCCTAAACCCGTTTGTGTGGTGATATTATTTTCTGTTGTTGTCGTATGATATGAACCTTTGGTATACATCAAGATAGCATTACTCTCTAAGCTCTCTTTTCCTGGCTCTACTTTGTAGTATGGTTGATTAGCACCTTCTGCTCCTGTAAAGTGGTTATCATCATCTACTTGATAGTGGGAGTCTTCATAGAGGTTGGTTAATGATACAGCTAAATCACCCCTTGTTTGTTGATAGTCACTATATGTGGTATTTGTAGGTGGAAACATATTCATCGCATCATTACCGCCATCAAGACTGATTAAGACAATTGCTTTATAGTCTCCAAAACTTGTGTTTGCAAATGTGGATGTACTGAGTAACCCTAATCCTCCAGTCACTTTTGCTAATGGTGATATTGTCCCTGCTGTTAATGCAATATTTTTTAAAAAATCTCTTCTTTTCATCGTCTATTCCTTATTTCGTTACCATATAAAGCGGTGATGTTACAATCCCACGAATCGCTGTTCTGATGATCTTTTCAGCTTTAATCTTTTGCTTTGCGCCTGTGATTAATTTTAAATGTGCTTGAAGCTCATTTTTATAATCTTGAGGTAATGGATGACCTAACATACGTATACTAAGATAGTCGATGAGTTTATCAATTGCGGCTTCTCCTTGGGTACCAGTCTCTTTTCTCTTTCCTCTCTCAGTTGAGTTTAAATTAGCAAAATCACCATTGGTATCTTGGTCGAGTTGCATTTCAAAATATTCATAAACATCTGTTAAATCTATATAGATATTTTTAAAACCTGTATGTTTAGGATCTGCATTTTCTGTCCAAGCTTCCATGGTTGTTGCTTTTGAAGGGTTATATAAGCCTAAGTTGAGCATACGATATTTCTCATAGTTGAAGAGTGTATAAAATAGATTACTGAATCCTATGAGGGAGTTGTTTGTACGAATCTCCATTTCTGGTGCAACAAGGTTATTTGCAGCCATGTAGGTATCACTTGGAACAAATTCTGGACTATAAAAGTTAAAGACTGAATCTGCAGTGAGCGGTAGTTGTGGGTAAAACTGTGATGCTGGAGAGAACCAATAGGTATTTTCAATTTTGCGAGGTATCGCTTCGGTCTCTTTATCAACTTTACCTGTAAAAGTAAAGTGTGGTAATGGCTTGACGTTAAAAGTACTGAAAAAGTGGGTTAATGCGACGGTGTACTCTTCTACCTTACCAAAATGATTAGGAGTATTGTCTCGAGTTGCTTCACTATCTGTGAGTATTGCACGTATGGTTGCTTTTAAATCACCTTTGACACCTTCTCCATTGTCATTAAATACTTTTGTTACTCTTTTGATATATCCTGGTGTTGGATTTGAAGTGACTAATCGCATAATTAGGTGACGGCTGACATGTGGACCTATGTTTTTATTGTTCATCAAGATCTCTATCACTTTATCGATCTCTGTTTCTGCTGATAAATTTGCAGGAATGGTTTTTCCTAAAAATGTTTTACTACCAAAGTCATGATAGTCTGCATTAAATTCGATAGGTTTAATGAGTGTATGTGCATAAGCTGAAGTACCACCATAACGAGTTTTACTAAATCCTTTATCTCCTTTGACTTTACGTGATTGCCAATCCCATCCTGTAAAGACCTTTGAGAGTTCAGAGACATCATTTTGTGTGTAGGTAGGTATAGGGTTACCGTTTGCATCTAATTTTTTTGTACCATTATTTTTTAGCTCATAAAGACCAATAGTAAAGAGTTGCATTAACTCACGTGCATAGTTTTCATCAGGTGCAGTACCTGTTTCATTGTTCTCTTTTGAACTCCCTATAAAGGTTAGGTAGTAACACATCGCTGGAGACATCGTAATATCTTTGAGTAGATCTTTATAGTTTCCAAATGCATGTTTAACTAAAAAGTCATAATAGTATGCCAATGCTTCTGCGCGCAGTTTTAACACTGCACCTGCAGGAGAATCAATAGAGATAACTAAAAGTTGACTAAGTGCATAAGCAACCCTTTGTCTCAGTTGATCTTCATTTTCAAGTGCTTTTTCCCACCAGATAGAGTTACTTAAGATATTGAAACGATCTGGATCAGGGTACTCTTCAAGGCTGTTTTCAGCGTCTGTGATAATAGACTCAGGGTATCTTTGTGGATTGGCTGTATGCAAAAAACGCATCATAGTCTCAAGATAAGTATATTTATCATCTTCAGTGTTATTAAAATCACCAACTTTTTTGAATTGTTCCTCTACCCATTTATCCCGACCATGCTCCATAATATAGGTAATATCTGCTTCTTTGGATGTAAAAGAGGCTTGACGTAAAAGTCTAATAGCTTGAGTCCTCTTTTCCATATCGCTTTGTGTTATTTGTATATCACTGTTTTTTGTTTTTGCTACAGCTGTATCTGATGTTTCTCTTTGTTGTTGAGATTCTGTTGTGCTAGAATCACAGGCTGTGAAGAGTAATGAGAGTGAAATGACTACAAAAACTTGTTGTATATGCCTAAACAATGTCTTATGCATGGAGATAACCTTTAAATTAGTATTGCTATAGTAATATCGTCCAGTTTTTGCTATAGCATAGTATAGTAAGATTGAAGATATTTTACTATAATGAAATTATATATTGATTGAGGAAAGTTATGACTGAATTTATTAAATCCCTTGCCCAAAAGACTTCACTTTCACATAAGCAGATAGAAAATACTCTATTGTTGTTAGAAGAGGGTGCTACGATCCCCTTTATTGCACGTTATCGAAAAGAGATGACCGGAGGTGCAAGTGATGAAATCTTACGTGAGTTTGAAGAGCACTATATAACGCTTAAAAAAATGTTTGATCGGCATCAAGAGATAGTAAAAATATTAGCAGAAAAATCACTTTTAAGTGAGAAAATAAAATCAGCACTTCAGCAGGCTAAAACGATTACAGAGTTGGAAGATATTTATCGTCCCTTTAAAGAGAAGAAAAATACACGTGCTTCAATTGCTATCACGCAAGGGCTTGAACCGTTAGCCAACACATTGCAAAGTATGCGGTTAACACTTGATGAATTAAATCGCGAAGCGAAGAAGTTTATCAAAGATGATCTAAAAAGTGTAGATGCTGTACTCAAAGGGGCACAAGATATCATTGCAGAGCGTTTTTCAGATAGTGCAAAAGAGCGTGAAGTGGTACGTGATATTATGTTAAGACATGGTCTCTTAGAGGTAAAAGCGACAAAAACCTTTAATGAAAAAGGTGTATTTGAAAAATATAAAACTTACAGTGAAAAAATTTCGCATGTACCTTCTCACCGTTATCTTGCGATTATGCGTGGTGTGAGTGAAAAAGAGCTCGGTTGTAAGATATCAATAGATACTGAGCGTTACTTTGAGACAATTTATCGTTACAAATTTAAAAAAGATGCAAATAGTTCTAAAGTATTGCTGTTTGATGCGTATAAAGATGGATTTAAAAGACTTTTGTATCCATCACTTGAGAGAGAAGTACATCATATCTTGAAAATACAATCAGATCGTACAGCTATTACAACATTTGGTAAAAATCTCACACAACTATTAATGACACCGCCTGTAACTCAAAAAGTGCTATTAGGGGTCGATCCTGCTTTTAGAACAGGATGCAAATTGGCAGTTATTGATGAAAATGGTACTTTTTTGGATCATGATGTCATCTATCCTACTGAGCCTAAAAATGATTATGAAGGGTCTAAACGCGTGATTCTCTCTTTGGTAGAAAAATATAATATTACAGGGGTTGCGATAGGAAATGGCACCGCTTCTAGAGAAACACAAGCGTTTTTTGCAAAGTTGAATAAATCACATTCTAGACCATTAAAATACACTGTAGTCTCTGAGGCAGGGGCTTCAGTCTATTCGGCTTCAAAACTAGCTTCTAAAGAGTATCCTGATTTGGATGTTACGGTGAGAGGTGCGATCTCTATCGCTGGTAGATTACGTGATCCTATGGCAACGTTAGTTAAGATTGATCCAAAGTCTCTGGGCATTGGGCAGTATCAACATGATGTAGATCAGAAGCTTTTAGAGAAAAAGTTAAGTGAAAATGTGGAAGCACTTGTGAATCGTGTAGGGGTGGATGTCAACTCGGCATCTGCTTCACTCCTCTCCTATGTTGCGGGAGTGGGAACGAAACTTGCAGAAAATATTGTTGCTTATAGAGCAGAAAATGGTGCATTTAAGTCCAAGTCTGAGTTGTTAAAGGTCAAAGGCTTAGGGAAAAAAGCTTATGAACAGTTGGCTGGCTTTATCCGTATTCGAGAAGGTCAAAGTCTATTTGATAACACAGGTATTCATCCTGAAAGTTATGATATTGCAAAAAAATTTACAGCGTATCGTGATAAAAGTGATATAGAAGCTATTGCCAAGGTATTAGATGTAGGAAGAGAAACGTTAGAAGATATTGTCAAAGAGCTCGATAAACCTGGTTTTGACCCTCGAAGTGAGTTACCTGCAATTCCTTTTCGTGATGATGTGACAGATATTAAGGCATTAAAAGAGGGGGCGATTGTCTCAGGTGTGGTGCGAAATATTGCTGATTTTGGTGCATTTGTAGATATTGGACTTAAAAATGATGGGATGATTCATATCTCTAAAATGAGTGATAAACGGATCTCTCATCCACTTGAAGTACTCTCCATCAATCAATATTTACCACGCATTGAAGTGATTAGTATAGATCAAGAGAGGGGAAAAGTAGGGCTAGGTCTATAGGCAAAGATCACGTTATTTATACGCTATCTCTGCCTTTTTTTTCATTTCACTAAGTTTAGTATCTATAAGTAATTGAAACTTCTCCATACGTACTTGCTCTTTTATTTGAGGTTTCACTGCTTCTAGTGTACTCTCTTTTGGATATTGGCCTCGATTTTTTTCAAAAGATTTTTTGATCTCTTCTTCTGAGACAGTAACTGTTTTAAGCCTATCTTTCATCCAAAACTCCACCATCAAACGCTCTTTAAAATTAGCAAGTACTTTTTGAAATACTGCACTTGTCTCTAACTTCTCTTTTTTAAAACTTTGTAAGATTAGTTTTTTCTCTATACTCTGGTCTAAAAGCATCTTTTTTTCATATTGATTGAGCTCATTGATACTTTTTGCATCGTGAAACATGGAGAGCATAGGCTTGATATCTTCATCTGTTAGGTTTTCTCCATTGACTATGGCATGTACTTTCGCATTCATTTGTGATGTGATAAGTAGGGTAAAAATTGATAGTAAAACCCTCGTTTTCATAGCTCTCCTTTGATAAAGTCTTCAACACTTGTTTTCTCATAACTGTTTAATGATTTTAAATTTTGCATACAACTTTTTTTATCTTTTGCCTCTTTACAGTTTTGGTTAAAGATATCTAGTCCAAAAAGGCGAGGGTAAAACTGTCTATTTTTATTGATATAGTTATATTTACCTACAGGAATATCACATGGATAAGAGGCTAGTTTTTTAAAGCTTTTGGTCTCCCATACTTCAATTGAACCATCATGCTCATAAATACTAAGGTATGTTTAGTCCCCATCACCCGTAAACTCGGGATGGATATATTGTTTACCTTTGATAGGGGTCATCTTTTTCATACTAAAGTCATTTTTATCGATAAGGACTAATGCATCTGTACCGTTATCGATCCAAAGATAGGGTGTATTTGGATGTGTTTTGACAAAAAAACCATCCCCTCCGATCTCAATTTGTTTCTCAAACTTCCAATCATACATCTGCCATACTGTCACATAAGGTTTTCTTAAGTGTGGTGTTGCAAAGTAAAATTTTCCATTGTTATACCAGTAAGTCGCAGAAAAAAGATGCGGCATTCCCTCCATCGCATGTTCAAAAACAGGTTTGAGTGACTTTATATCATAAACTCTCAACACTTTACCATGTCTTGCCGTAGCAATGAGAAACTTATCAAATGGATCGATAAAAAAATCTTCTATAGGTTCTTCTATTTTGTTATAAGTTATCTCAAATGTTTTACTATTCACAATACCTACCAATGGTTTATCTCGATAAGTGAAGATCATCTCATCTTTGGAGTAGAGCTCATACAGTGCACTTACTTTACCATCAAGTTTTGTTACTTTTGTAGGATTGAGTGTATCACTATCCATCACTACCATCTGCTCAGGTAGTAGACAAGTGGCAATCACATGTTCACCATCACGACCCAGTGAGACATTACGCAGATTGATACAGGGACGTACTTTAGCAATACTACGTCCCTCTTTAAGTGAGTATCTCTCTACCCAGCCATCTCTTGTTGGCACAAAAATATTTTCAGCTTTTGGAAATTGATACTTGATACCGCCATGTACATTTTTAAGCGGGAACTTATCGAGTATCTTTTCATCTTCCATAATCCATACGTAGCCTCCGTCGCGTTCCACGACAGGAAGCACTTGTTCAATATCTTTGATACCAAGATCTTTAGGTTTTGTATCAAAGCGAGTGATTGATTTTTGGATATGGTGTTGATCCCATGTCAGGTTTTGATCCATAGGACTTTTGATATAACGTGAGATCTCTAAAAGCTCATAAGCATTGAGGAATTCATAAGAGGGCATGAGGGTTTGTGGAAAACCATTTTTGATCTTTTTTGAAAGATCTTTATATTGGTACTGTTTTAAAAATGCAGGGATCAAAGGAGGACCTGCAATACCAATACGATCTTTATGGTGACAATCCATACAATACTTTTCATATAACTTTTGACCTGTATTATGTTTAGGCAGGGCTTCTACCATGTGTGCAGCTGCTGCATCAATAGCATGTAGATTTTGTACAAAAAGTGTGGTGGCTAAAAGTGTGGTTAAAAATAGATGGACTCTCATCATAAATCCCCTCGATATGTGATGTATAATTATAGCAATAAAGCAGATAAACCTTAGTCAGGGTTATCTGCGTGTGAGTACTCACATAAGGAGAACTCAACATTAGTGTAGCCAGAAGAGATGATTCTCTTCTGACATGTAATATTTAGTAAGTATCAGTCATTGTATTTGTGACGTTAAACTTACCTGTTGGTGTGATCAGTCGCTTATCATCAATGACAGATTTAAGTTCTAGTGTATTTGAGTCAAATACTAGGATTGGAGAAGCTGTAAGCTTGTTACCCCAGATACTTGTCCAAACTTCAGAACCGTCTGCATTAAATTCAAAGTGTACTGGTCCTCTAGCTTTAACTTTTGGATCAGCAGATTTGAGATATTTCTCAGGAATTGGTATGGTTTTAACCACTTCTAATTTCTCTTTATCAATAACATAAATTTGCGTTTGTAGCTTTCTATCTGGATTTACTGGACGATCAGCAAAGATATATTTGCTATTTGGGTGTGTTTTAACAAATAGATTTCCTCCACCTTCACCTGGAAGTTGGAATTTTTTAACTACTTTCCAAGCATTTTTAGGGTGATTGACTGGATCCGTACCAATTGCTACAATATCATTAGATCCGATATGACCTGTAATCCAAACTGGACCAAGTTTTTTATGGTCTACATTTGCACCACGTCCTGGGTGTGGTTTTGTACCTTGAGAAGGAATATTTTTAACAAGTTTACCCTCTTGTGTATCAATAACAGAGATGACGTCTCTTGCATTTGCTGCTGACATAAAGTATCTCTTAGATAAATCCCAACCACCATCGTGTAAGAATCTTTCCGCTTCAACCATTGTGATCTTTGGATTCATGACATTTGAGTAGTCATATAGCCATACTTGACCTGTCTCTTTAACATTGATGACCCACTCAGGTTTTTCATGTGATGCGATGATTGCTGCAACACGTGCTTCTCTTGTGTAGACATTTTCATCATAGGTGTAACTTGCAGTTGAGACAATTTTCATTGGCTCTAGTGTATCTGCATCAACGGTTACAATTGATGGTGGCCAGTAACAACCGATAACTGCATATTTGTCCATATAATCTTTGTGTTTAGAAGTATCAATACTTCTTGCATCATTACAAGGTCTAAATTCAGCAACGTTTTTAGGCTCTTTCATCCATAGATCGATCATAGATGCTTTACCATCACGTCCGATGACATACATGTAACGTCCACTTGCACCCGTTCTTGTGATATGTGTTGCATATCCAGATGGAACAACAGAAACAACTTTTTTAGTTTTACCATCAACGATAGCAATTTGTCCCACGTCTCTTAAAATAACTGCAAAGTAATCTTTCCAGTTTTCCGCTCCAGCTTCTGGTGCTGTTGGTCTATCTTTGACAGGAATCAGTAATTTATGGCTTGCTTTCATATCAGCCATAGACTTTTCAGGCGGTTGAGGAGCTTCAATTTGGATATATTTTGCCATTAATGCTGTCTCTTCAGGTGTTAATTCTCCTGATTTACCCCAACCTGGCATACCACCTGGTGTACCATCATTGATGATTACTTTCAGTGCTTCTGTCCCCATGGCTATGCTTTTTTCAGGCTCTAGACTTGGACCAAGTGCTCCTTTTCTAAGCATACCGTGACAACCAGCACATCTATCAAAATATACCTGTGTTGCTTTTTTCATCTCATCCTCTGATAATTTAATATCAGCAGCGCCAAGACCAACCGTAGCGACACTCGCTACAGTAACTAAACTTAGTAATTTACTTAACTTCATAATTTTCCTCCTTTAAAAAGTTAAAATGACCCCTCACCCCTTATTCATCCAGTCATTAAAATTGACTACTTTTCCTCTTCCAGTCTCTTTTTTTCACCTTTATAGATCCAAATCATTGGAAGTACGATGATTGTATGCAGTACTAATGTAAGTAGCATTGGATACTGGTTTAGTGTTCCAAAGATACTGGGTACAACATCTGTAAATGGTTCAAACATTGTTTCTCCTTATAAATATTTGTTGAAGATTCAACAATATTAGGCTTTCGCCACCTCTTTTAGTTTTGCGTTTTTACCTATAGTCAAGATATCTAGTACAAGATAGATAAAACCAACTAACATCACAGCACCCATGACAAGTCTCCAACCCATACCTTGGAGGAACCAAGTTGCATTTTGTGAAACAAAGAAACCTTCCCATGTTGCACCCATTTGTGCACGCTCTATAAGTACCTGACCATATCCAGAGATAAGAAGAGCTACTGTCATACCAAGCATACCGATATTAAGCAGGGCAAATGCCATTTTTGTTGAGAATGTCATTTGCATCTTTTTTACACCATGTGCTCTTTGGATACCCATATAGAACATTCCAATAAGGATAGTGGCATAGGCACCCCAGAATGCTAAGTGACCGTGAGATGAAGTAAATTGTGTACCGTGTGTATAGATATTTACCTGTGGTAATGTATGGAAAAATCCCCAAACACCAGCACCAAGAAAGTTCCCAAATGCGTTTGCTGTAATCCAAGCAAATGCAGGTGAATTCGCTAAAGTTGCTTTACCACCTTGTGAACCGCTCTCCTTACCCCAGTCATAAAGTACATGTACAAACATTGCTACTAGCGGAACAGGCTCCAGTGCAGAGAATAGTGCACCAATTTCCCACCAGTATTCAGGTGTACCGATCCAGAAGTAGTGGTGTCCTAGACCTAAGATCCCTGATCCAAATAGCATTGCTACCTCGATCCATAACCACATTTCAACAATTTGTCTTCTTGCACCGATGATTTGCATCAATGCCCATGCTGCGATAGTGGCAACATAAACTTCCCATGTTGCTTCAACCCATAAGTGGATGACCCACCACCACCAGTATTGATCAACAGTGATATTATCAGTGAAAAACATACCTGCTAAATAAAGACCAGCAAGTGCTAAAAGGTTTGCCATCATAACAGTCATAACGCCAGTTCTTTCACCTTTGATTGCCGTTGCATAAACATTGAATAAAAACCCAAGTACAACAACGACAATACCAATATCAGCCCATCGTGGTGCTTCAAGATACTCTCTACCCTCATTGATAAACCAGATACTTGCTTCCGTACCTGCACCAATTTGTACAAAGATATAAACAAGTACAACAACAGTCACTGCTGCAGTTAAGATCCAAAATAGTAACTTACCGATACCCACACCAATTGTCTCAATGCCTGTCTCTGATGGTAGAAGTAGATAGACTGAACCAATCATTGCATAGAGCATCCAGACAACAAGTGCATTGATATGTACCATTCTTGCGACTGAGAAATCAAAAATCTCAAATAAGAAGTTTGGATATAAAAATTGAATTGCTGCAATGAGTCCCATTAACAGTTGTGCACCTAGTAAAACAGCTGCAACTCTAAAGTACATCATGCCTAATTTTTCGGATTCATACTTAAATTCATTTGTTTTGATACTATTTACCATGGATAGCTCCTTGCATTCTACCAAAGTTTCTTGGGAAACCATTGGTGTCAATTGAACTCATATGTTTTAAAAATGCAACTAAACCGATTGCTTCATCTTCTGTAATTTGAAGATCAGGCATCATACGTGCATGTGTAGGATAGGTTGAAGGGTGCATTAAAAATTCAGCCATTGCTTCCTCTTTTGTCTCTTTCCCTGTCATACCAAGATAAGGTCCTTCTTCACTCCATGCAGGGTCAAGCCAGGCTTTTGTAAGATCTGGTGCATAATAAGCACCGTTTCCAAGCAATGTATGACAATTCATACAGTTTTTAGATTGAGAAGTAAGTTTCCCAAGATGTAGCAAGTCTGCTGCCTCTTCGACACTCCATTCTTTCCCAAAAAATGGTTCTTTTTCACCAATAATTGGTACCTCATGACCTCTTCTATCACTCATTTCATAAGTGATTTTGTAGTTGATTACAGTAGGAGCAGGAACTCTTTTTGTAACACCATTTTGCAAATCAGCATCTGTACCCATTGCAATTTGCGCACCTGTGTCAAAGGTTAGCCAAATAAGTAGCATCGCAGAAAAACCTGTAACCCAAGCAGCTGAACGTTGCCAAAAACGGTTACTACTCCAAACAGATGTTGGTCTCTCTTCCATATCTACCTCCTTTTAAGATGTGAATTAATGTTCATAAGCTTCATGTGTCTTATCCATAAGAAAATAGATGAAGTGCGGAAATAGTAGATAAGCTACCATTGCCATCATCAATACCTTTTGTGTAAAAGGTTCACTACCGATAAGATGACTGAGAAGATATAAACAGTAAGTAAGTAATGCCCAAAAAGCATAAGCCAGAGGCATAAAATGATTTTTAAGCTTTTTAATCTTTACAAGTGTAAAGACACCGACATAAGCAGCTCCAAATACAATCACCAGAGCACCTGAAATAAAGATAGGCAAAAAGTCCTCTAACGGAATTTCAGGTCTACGTATTAAGATCTCTTCCATAGAATTCTCCTTTTGACTTTACAAGAGAATTATAAAATGTTTGAATGTTTAAATCTTTGACCTGCGTCAATTTAGTCTTAAAGAAAAGTTAGAAATAAAAATTATTCAAAAAGTGAAGAGAGGGTAATGTCATCTAAAATATTGACATGGTGGTGCTTATCTATAGAGATGATAGCTGCTTTTTTAAACTTTGTAAGGATTCGGGAGAGTGTTTCTGGTGTGATATTGAGTATAGAAGCGATTTGTGTATTTTTAAGTGTTTCAAAAAGTTCACTGTTTTCCACGATAAACTTTGCTACTTTTGCTTCAGAAGTTAAGATCATCTCTTTATGGATGACATTTGAGAGAATTTTTACTTTTTTAGTAAGAGATTTGATAATCTCCATAGAGATGTCAGGGTGTTTGAAAAAGTCTTCTTGCAATTTTTGAAAATCGATTTTAAGGACTTGTCCTTTGGTGATAAAACGTGCAGTTGCAGGATATTTGATATTTTCAAAACAGGCAAGTTCACCAATGAGCCCTGTAGGGACAAATTGGTGGATATAGAGTTCATTGCCTTTGGGGTCAGTTTTATAGAGACGAAGTACTCCTTCGGTCAGTACGTAGAGTGTGCCAGGATCATCACCTTCATAAAAAACAATACCATCAGCATCATAAGATTTAAAATAGGATATTTTTTCAAGTGCTTTAATACTATCTTCACTCATATTTGAAAAGAGTGGAATCTCTTTGATTTTATCCATTTTGCTTCTTGTTATTGTTTTCTACATCTGTGTATGTTTGTGAAATGTTACCAAGATTTGCTTGTAGTTTTTTTAAGAGCTTTGAGACATGAAGAAGGTTTTCTGTCGATTCTATCGCAATATCTTCTGTATTATCAAGGTTTTTATTGAGATTTTTTTTCTCACTTTCATCAATCTTACTATTGTTAATTACATCATCCACTTCGTCTGAAATGGCTTGCAACTCTTTTATTGCCATTTCGGCTTTTTGAACAGCATCTTCAGAGTGTTGCATCGCTTCATTAACTTTTTGTGTAAATTGATTGATGTGTGAAGAGGCCTCTTTGAGTTCAGCTTCACATGCAAAGTCGATATGCATATCTTTTTGATCATGTATCTCGATGGATGCTAATCTTTTTACTTTTTCTACAAACAGATTGATATGCGACTCTAACTCTTTGGTGAGAAGATAGGAGTAAAGCATGATCAAGAGTGCGATTATCCCTGCACTATATTGAAAATTTTTCAAAAGATTGATTTTACTTTCTGAGTTTTCAGTATAGAGCCAAACGGCTTCATCCATCGTATTTAAGAGGTTTACGTTATTTTCTTGAATATAAGTAATATACTCATTTATCTCTTTTTCTTTAT
This sequence comes from Campylobacterota bacterium, assembly GCA_022600175.1. Lineage (GTDB taxonomy): Bacteria > Campylobacterota > Campylobacteria > Campylobacterales > QNZT01 > SZUA-1433. The sequence goes on along the minus strand of JAHZKW010000077.1, from coordinate 14,524 downwards.
CCATCATCTTGTTGATAAAGGCTTTGTAAGATTGCCAAAACTGATAGTTACGCTGTATCAATGCAAAGAGGGTATTTTTCTCGATGATATTTTCATCATTGATAAATGCTTCAATTGTATTGTCATAGAGTTTTTGAGCCTCTTCAAATTGGTAGTGGTCATTCTCATTTGTTGTCTTGAGATATCTATTAAAATAGAGTGTCATTCTTTGCGAAAGCATACGTTGTCGACCAGATAAGTTGACATAGTGATGGGGGAGTTTGTCTTTAACCATTTGGGAGACAATTTCATCAGAAAACATAAGTAGACGATTAAGATGTTGCATATAAAGGTCTTTATCTTTTTTGATTTGTTGTACGTTTGTTTTGAGTGCTTCAACAATAATAGGGAAGGGCTTCCAAATGACAGAAACTTCTTCTAATTTCATCATAATTTCTTTGGTTGGAGGGGGGTCTATATTAAGATTTTCATCACCATTTTGTAAACTTTGAAGATTGAAGTCAAATTCATTGATGCTATTATCAAGATCAACAAAGTCAAATGAGTCTTTTGATTTGATAAAGTAGATATCTTTAGTGATACGTTGAGAGAGCATACGCTCTTTACCTGCAAGGTTGATTACAAAAGAGTCACGCTCACTGCGTTTACTCATGATAATACCAAGGACAATGATGACAATAATTACTAAGGATAAAAGACCACCAATGATTTTTACTTTTGTGACCAGCTTTGATGTGGAAGGTACCTTATTCATAGATCTCCTTTAGATTATCCATATTTAGGATCTTAACGATATTCTTTTCAATTGAAATAATCTCATTTCTTGTTAGTTTTTTGATAATTCGTGAGAGTGTTTCAGGTTGTATATGTAACATATAAGCGATCTCATGTTTTTTAAGTCGATTATAGGTTTCCAAATCTGTAGCTAAAAAGTGTGCTACTTTTGCTGTACCATCAAACACGATATCTCTGTTGATAATACATTGTAGTTGTGCGATCATGGTAAAAGACTCTTGTAAAACATTGTTCATAAAAACACTATTATTGTCAAAACTCTCTTTAAACCACTGTGCATCTATCGCCATGACAATACTATCTTCGTCAAACTCAGCATTGGCAAAACATTGAATGATCGAGAAATCTGCCATTTTTGAGAGATCAAAGATCAGTTTAGGACCAAAAAGCTTGTAGAGAAATACTTCATTGTCAAAACGATCTACTTTATAAAACTTGATAGCACCACTGATGAGATAGTAGATTTTATCAAGATCATCATTTTCAAAAAAGAGGATTTGGCCGCTATTAAATTGATAAAGGCTGGTTTGGGATAAAAGAGACTCTTTGATATCTGAGGGCAGTGTTTTAAAAAAATCTATCGTTTCAATCAAGTCGCGCACGTTATATCATTCTTTTTTTATTTGTATTATACCAAATTAGTGACAAAAAAGTAGCTAGAGTATAAGATTAATTTATTTATTATAGATATAAGTTTATAACCTAAGTAATTGCCTTTTATTATGCTGGGTGAGGTCAGTTTTGCGAAGATCTGGGATATGGGAGAGGTGTGTTCTCAAAAAGCCTGGAATCTTTCGTCCATTGACACGGATGATATCTTGTAAGATAGCGTCTGCAATCTCTGTATGGTCATACCCTTTGACTGTGGTTAAAAAATCAAAAATATATTCACTCAAACGGTTGAGGGAAATCTGCCATGTTGATTCACTCTGCTCATAAATCCAAAGGCTAAAAGTTTCAAAGCCTTTAAAAACATCCTCTTCAAAAATATAGTTGATTGTTTTGTTAAAGTTCCCACTATTATATGTGAGATCCCAAAACCTTGCAAAACGTTTCATCTTTTGTATGGTATTAAAATCCAAAAGATCATTTTTCAAAATGTCATAAGGGGGTTGATCACTATAGACCATGCCATAGATATTATCATGGCGATGTAGTGTAGTGCCTGAGAGCTTTTTTAAAATCCCTATCTGTATTTCAGAGTTGCTCATCGACTTGAGTCGGTTTAGGTTTTTAGCAAAGCTCTCTAAACTCTCTCCTGGAAGTCCGACAATGAGATCTAAGTGCAGGTGGGCTTTGGACTTATGTTCCAAAAAAGCGATATTTTTTTTCACTTTATTGAGGTTCATGTTACGGTTAATATTGTCAAGAATCTGTGGATTGAGTGTTTGTATACCTATCTCAAGCTGCAGGGTTGCGGGTGGAAATTGTAAAATACGTGTTTTGAGCGCTTCAGGAAAATGGTCAGGTATCACTTCAAAGTGTAAAGAGTAGGGTTCATCTTTAGTGAGAAAAAAGTCCATCAGTTGATTGGCATGTTTTATTTTGAGGTTAAAAGTACGGTCGATAAATTTAAAGTTTCTTGCCCCTTTTTGCCATAAACGTTCAAATGCTACTACAAGTATATCCATATCAAAGTGGCGTACTTTTTCATCAATAGCAGAGAGACAAAATTCACACTCAAAAGGACACCCTCGACTAGCTTCTACATAGATGTAGCGATGTTGGACATCATGGTCACTATAGTAGTCATAAGGAAGATGCAGTGTTTTAAGATCAGGCATTTGTGCAGGTATGATTTTTTTGGGCTCGAGTTGATGGGTGAGAAGCTTTTGGCAGAGTCTATAAAAGCTAATTTCTCCTTCCCCTTGTATGATATGATCTGCACTCTCAAAATTGACTCTAAAAGGTTGATGGCTTACCTCTGGACCTCCTAAGACGATCTTGGTCTGCGGTGAGACTTTTTTAATTACTTCAATGAGGTTATAGACATCCATAGCATTCCAGATATAGACACCAATACCTATTATTTTTGGTTGATAAATCAAAATCTTTTCAGCAAGTGTTTGTGATTGCTCACCTATGACAAACTCTAGGATTTTTGTGTGTGACTGTAAGTTTTTAAGATTGGCATAGAGGTATCTTAGACCGATGGAGGTATGCGTATATCTGGCATTGATGCCAACAAGGATGATCTCTTTGGTGTTCATGATAACAAAGTAGCATATTTTTGATTTAGATATCTTGCAACACCATCTTCATCATTGCTGTGAGGAAGTATATGGGTTGCAATATCTTTGACTTCATCAAGGGCATTAGAGACAGCAATTTTTGTATCTGCTTTGTGAAACATGCCAATATCATTATGACTATCACCAAATACAGTGAGTGAGAGGGGCTTAAAAGTTTCCATTTCTTGCAGTGCTTCCAAAGCATGTGCTTTATCCCCTTTAGGGTGTAGTATAGTGAGAAAATAACCATCTATATAAGGATCTTTGGAGAATTTAATTTCAATCTTGTCACCAAATTGTGCTACTAAGTCATCTTTTAGTATCGAAAGTGGTAGGTGATCCCCTATATAAACTATTTTGATATTCTCTGTGAGTGGTTTTAGTCTGGTTTGTTGTTGGATACGTTTATCATTTTTGTACTCTATAAGTAACTCTTTTTGTAAATTGTTAAGATTTGTTGAGTGGATAAAACGTTCTGTCCCTCTCTCATCGATACCGATAAAAAAGGGGTCAATTTGATACTGCTTTCCAAGTTCTAGTACGATATTGGCATCATCAAAACCTAGTGCATAAGAGCGTAGTATCTCTCCTTCACGTGAGATGATCATCGCGCCATCCATGACAATCATAGGGTGGTGAAGTTGGAGGTTTTTGAGTAGTTTTAAGCTCTTTACACCGCTTCTTGCTGTTGCAATGGTTAATTTTATACCATTGTCACAAAGCTGGTTCCAAATATTTTCGGTAAACTTAGAGATCGTAAGATCAGTTTTGAGCAGTGTTTTATCCAAGTCAGTGATATATAAATTTTGCATATGTGTATAGTATTCAAATAGTTATAAAGTTTGCTAAAAAAATGGATTATATTGACGATTTACAAATTAACTTTTGAAAAATTTGATAACATGAACAAAATATAATTGTAAGGAGCTATCAAATGAAAAAAATAACTTTAACTGTAGTATCAATCTTTTTACTACTTTTTATCACGGGGTGTACCCAAGAGACACAAAACAAATTAGGACGTGCGATTCAAAACTGGACGGGGACAGATGGTGTACTGGAGGTCTATGCAGGAGATAAGTTAGTCAAGCGTTTTATGAAGATTGACAAACTGTCAACGGCTGTGAGTACAAATGGTAGTTCTCAAAGACCTTATCGTTTTGGATATGGTATTTTAGATGCAAACCTTGATGGTGTTGTAGATAAAGAGGAGAAACGTGTCTATTTTGAGTTTAGTGACTACTCTACTTCCTATATCTTTTATGAAAATCCTGTGAAGTAGGTTAGATGGATATTATACAACTATTTGAAAAACTACTCTCTTTCAAGTCGATCACACCTGATGATGATGGTGCATTTGACTTTATTGAAGGTTATATGGATGGATTTGATGCAAGACGGATGGATATAGAAGAGGTTAAAAATCTTCTCTTAGTTAAAAAGTTTGGTGAAGGCCCACATCTCTGTTTTGCAGGACATATTGATGTGGTTCCACCAGGTGATGGTTGGAGTAGTGATCCATTTGAACCTACACGTGTTGGAGATGAGATTATCGCACGTGGTACGCAAGATATGAAAAGTGGTGTGGCTGCATTTTTATATGCTTGTCATCATGCCCAAAGCTTTAATGGCACAATTTCAATCTTGTTAACAAGTGATGAAGAGGGAGATGCTAAAAATGGTACGGTGAAGGTTTTAGAGATTTTAAAACAAGAGAATTTTTTACCTGATTATGCCGTTGTCGCTGAGCCTACATGTGAAAAGATATTTGGTGATGCTATCAAGATTGGGCGTCGAGGTTCTATCAATGGTGTGATAGAGAAAGTGGGGATTCAAGGTCATGCTGCTTATCCAGAAAAGGCAAAAAATCCGATCCATAAAGTAGCAGCGGTACTTCCTTATATGGCAGGGGTAAATCTTGATAATGGTGATGCAGATTTTGCACCAAGTCAATTTGTCATCACAGATATCAGGGCAGGTATGGAAGTGACAAATGTGACTCCTGGTAAATTAAAGATGATGTTTAATGTCCGAAACTCTACCAAAACAAGCAAAGAAGATATCGCAGATTTTGTACATAAATACTTTAAGGAGATGGATTATTCACTAGTCTTAAACCAATCGGCTAAACCATTTGTCACAAACCATGACTCTAAAGTGGTACAGCAGATACGTGAGTCAATTCAAAATGTGGTAGGTGTAGAGACTAAACTCTCTACGGCTGGAGGTACAAGTGATGCTCGGTTTTTTGGAGAGTATGGTGTCGATACAGTCGAATTTGGTGTGATTAATGATACGATTCATGCACCTAATGAGCGTACAACTATTGGCGAGGTTAAAGGTCTGCAAGAGATTTTTAGCGATTTGATAACAAACTTTTAAAATGGATGAATAATGGTGAAAAATACGCTTTACTTCCAAGATGATCCACATGATGATGAGATCAAGAGGCTTTATGATGCAGTTGTAGAAGAGTATGAGGGTACAGAGGTTGGCTACTATCATTTGCCCAAAAGTACAGTGGTAACTGAGATAAAGGTGTTTTGCGATAGCTATGATTTTGATGCTAAGGGGATCAAAAATGTTGCTATTTTAGGTATCGGGGGTTCTTCATTAGGTACGAAGGCAATTGATTCACTTTTAAAAAATAGTGGAGTACGTAACAATAAAAACCTTCTCTTTTTTGAGAATGTTGATCCTACTGAAATTGCTAAAAATCTTGATAGCTTAAAATTGGAAGAGACTTTTTTCATTGTCATTTCAAAATCAGGTTCGACAATTGAAACGACTTCACATTTAAAATTTTTACTACACCATTTTCAGCTTGACTTTGAAAGTGAAGCTTTTAAAACACAGTTTGTCTTTATCACCGATGAGGGATCACCACTGGATAGATTTGGAGATGAATTTGGTGTAAAAAGGTTTTATATTCCTACTAATGTGGGTGGAAGATTCTCAGTACTGAGTGCTGTAGGCTTATTGCCTCTTTGTATTTTGGGCTATGATATAGAGAAATTGCTTAATGGAGCAGCGACACTTTGTGACTCCTTTTTTGCAAAAAAAGAAGATGAGATCTGTAAAAAAGCACTATTTTATGGGGTTAATGCAGAAGAGAGACCAATTAACGTGCTCTTCTCTTATCATAGTGCATTTAGTGATTTCAATGATTGGTATGTGCAGTTGTGGGCAGAGTCTTTAGGTAAGATTGATTTAGATGGTACACGGGTAGGATTGACACCTGTTGGGTTGATAGGTTCTGTTGATCAGCACTCTTTTTTACAACTTATTATCGAAGGTAGACAAGATAAGAGTGTGACTTTGGTAAAAGTCGAGGATTTTTCACAGCCTTTAGAGATCCCTGATATCAGATTGCCATATCTTGAGAGTACAGACTATATTAATGGAAATAGTTTTGCAACTTTAATCAATGCACAATGTGATGCGACGATGCAAAGTATCAAAGATCAAAATGTCCCTGTAGATTTGATTGAGGTTTCCAAGCTTGAAGAAGAGAGTGTAGGGTATTTGATCTTTTATTATGAGCTTTTGACTTCACTCACTGGCATTGTATTCAATATCAATACTTATGATCAGCCAGGTGTTGAACTTGGAAAGAAAATATTAAAAAAGAAGTTTAGCAATTGAAAAAAGAGTATATTATTTTTACAGATCTAGATGGATCATTACTAAATCATGAAGATTATAGCTTTGATGAAGCTAAAGAGATGCTTGGATTTATTCAGGCACAAAAGATACCACTTATCTATACGACAAGTAAAACACGTAAAGAGTGTGAAATTTTACAACAAGAGATGAAAATCACTGGTCCTTTTATTGTTGAAAATGGTGCAGCTATCTACTACCCTGATAGAGAGATGGAGCTTTTAGGTGTTGAACATAGTGAAATCAAAGCATTTATTGGGAGTATTGCTGATGAGTTTAAGATTAATTACTTCTCAAATATGAAAATAGAAGAGATCATGGAGTATACGCTTTTTGAGTATGAACAAGCAGCGTATGCTAAAAGTAGAGATTTTTCTGAGCCATTTTTAATTCATGATGAACGTAGATTGACAGAGCTTGAGGTCCTGGCAGAAGCACAGGGTATGAAGATTCTTAAAGGTGGGCGATTTTATCACTGTGTTGGAATTGACCAAGATAAAGGTATGGCAGTGGAACGTGCCATGAAGCATTTTGAAGGGTATACTTCGATAGGACTTGGAGATAACTACAATGATATCGCGATGTTAAATGTTGTCAATATCCCTGTGCTGATACCCCATCATGAAGGCAAATATATTGACTTTTCGTTAGAAGGATTACATAAAGCATCTCATAAAGGGAGTAAGGGTTGGAATAGTGCCTTAAAAGGGATTTTAAGTGCTTGATGTGAAAAAAGATATTAAGAGGATTTATCAAAGTGCAGTTTCTGCAGTACTTCCTGAAAACCTCATAGAGAATAGTACTTTTTTACAGACTTTAGCATCTAAAAAGATACATCTTTTTGGTTCTGGAAAAGCTGCTGTTGAGATGGTAAAGTCAATGGAAAAGATCTTTGGTAAGCAGATTATAGATGGACTGATTATTTCACCTTATTTAGATAATTCACTCAAATATGTTGAGGTTTATGAAAGTACACACCCTATGCTTTCACAACAGAGCTTGGATGCTGCCCAAAAGCTGATGGTGAAGTTAGAAGCACTTCAAGAAGATGAACTTTTTATCTATCTTCTCTCTGGAGGTAGTTCTGCACTGATAGAGTTACCAATGAAGCCTCTTAGTTTAGATGCTTTGGTAGAGACAACAACACTGTTGCTTCAAAATAGTGTTCCTATTGAAGAGATTAATATCGTACGAAAGCATCTCTCTTTAATAAAAGGTGGAAGATTGGGTGCACGTACGCAAGCTAAAGGGTTAGTTTTAGTGCTCAGTGATGTGATCGGTGACGATTTAGAAGCGATTGGTTCTGCACCACTATACTGTGATACATCAACTTTTGAAGATGCTTTGTCCATACTGGATCAATATGGACTGACAGATAAAGTCCCTAAAGTTGTTTTAGAAATTTTACACAAAGCTGAGCAGGAGAGTCCTAAAAAGCCAAATGAGAATATTGAACATATTGTTTTAGGGAGTAATAAGGTTGCGCTCAAGGCTGCAAAACAGTTTGCGGAGTCTTTAGGGTATCGCTGTGAAATTGTAACTGACCAGTTACAAGGGGATGTTACAATAGCGGCAAAAACAATTTTGCAAGCAGCTAAGGAGAGTGAGGCTGATTGTCTTCTTTTTGGTGGTGAATGTACTGTTGAAGTACATGGAGATGGACAGGGTGGCAGAAACCAAGAACTCTGTTTGCATATCCTTAAAAATATACAACAGGATTGGGCTTTTACTTTTTTAAGTGGGGGTAGTGATGGAATTGATGGGAATTCCCCTGCTGCAGGTGGTATTGTAGATTTTACATCATATAGAGATGATATTAATAGTTATATAGAAAAGAGTGACTCTTATCACTATCTCAAACGTGGGAATGATCTACTGGTGACAGGATATAGCGGAACAAACGTAATGGATATAATGATAATCATAAAAGGAGAAAAAAGTGTCTGATTTTTTTCAAAATGGCGTAATCACAACGATCCCAAGATTGGGTAGTCGTACAATTGAGGATATGGAAGAGGAGCTTTTAAAACTATCACAACGGCGAAATATGGTTTTAATTTTACCCGCTCTTTATAGTGAGTTTGAAACGCCTGCAATGAAAGGAATTGTAGAGGAGTTAAAAAAGGTAAATTATCTATATAAGATTATTTTAGGGTTGGATGCTGCAACTCAAGAGCAGTTTGAAGAGGTCAAAGAGATTATGTCTGTGCTTCCTACTCCTGTAGATGTGATTTGGAATGATGGACCTCGTGTGATGGCACTGAAAGAGCAGCTCAAAGAGGCAGGTTTTCAAAGTACTGATATTAAAGGAAAAGGTTTAAACGTCTGGATGATGTTAGGATATGTGCTTTCAGATCAAGATGCTTATGCGATTGCACTACATGATTGTGATATTGTTAATTATACAAGAGAGATTCCTGCTCGTCTTTTATATCCGATTGTACATCCTGCGTTTGATTATGAGTTTAATAAAGGGTATTACTCAAGAGTAACCGATAAATTACACGGTCGTGCAACGAGACTCTTTTATACACCGCTTATTAGATCATTAGAGAAGATATTTGGCAAGAGTCGTTATCTTGATTATATGAGTAGTTTTCGTTATTCTCTCTCTGGGGAGTTTGCATTTATCCGATCACTTGCCAGAGGTATTCGTATCTCTCCTACATGGGGATTAGAGGTTTCAACACTGAGTGAAGTCTATCACAACACTTCAAAAAAGCGTATTTGTCAATCTGAGATTATGGAGACATATGAGCATAAACATCAAGATTTGGGTAAAGAAGCAGGTGGTGGTGTGGCTAAGATGACAAAAGAGATTGCTGAGACGATCTTTCGTATCATGTCACAAACGGGTGTGACATTTTCAAACTCAAAATTCAAATCATTGCAAGCAACATACCTAGAAGAGTCTCGCCGTGCAATTGCCCAATACAGTTCAATATCTGCAGTGAATGGTTTACATTATGACAGACATAAAGAGATCTCGGCAATCCAAGAGTTTACTGAATCTTTAAGGTTGGCTAATGAGGATTTTAACGATGATCCTATGGGTGTACCAGCACTCTCAGCATGGACAGCGGTAAGATCAGTGCTACCAAACTTTACCTATCAATTTAAAGAAGCTGTAGAGCTTGATAAGAAGTCTTCATGATAGATAGGTTAGAGCGGCTTTATAGTAAAGAAGATGCAGAAAAAGCAAAACTTGAGATAGAAAAACTTGCACAAAAATATCAAAAGTTGGTCCACTCTGGCCATTATGATATGAGTGAAAAAGATGTGATTTTAATCACATATGGAGATCAGGTGGTAAAACCTGGAGAAGAGCCACTTGCAACACTAAAAAACTTTTTGGATGATTATGCCAAAGAGGTGATCTCGACTGTGCATATTTTGCCTTTTTATCCCTACTCATCAGATGATGGTTTTTCGGTGATTGATTATAAAGATGTCTCTCCTCGTATGGGGTCATGGAGAGATGTTGAGCGTTTAAGAGAGAATTATCGTTTGATGTTTGATGGTGTGATTAACCATATCTCACAATACTCATTTTGGTTTAAAAGCTTTTTAGCCAATGATGAAAAATATGCCAATTTCTTTACTGAGGTAGAACCTAGTGTAGATCTCTCTAAAGTTGTACGACCTCGTACGTTGCCACTAATCCATGAATATGAAGATCTTGACCATAAACTTCGTTATGTGTGGACAACTTTCTCAAAAGATCAAGTAGATTTAAATTATGCTAATTATAAGGTATTAGTAGCGGTTTTGGATGCGCTTCTTTTTTATGTACAAAAGGGTGCGACGTTGATCCGTCTTGATGCGATTGCGTTTGTTTGGAAAGAGATAGGTACTTCTTGTATTCATCTTCCTCAAACACATGAACTTATTCAGTTGATGCGTGAAGTTATACATCTTATTGCACCTGAAGTGATTATCATTACAGAGACCAATGTCCCTCATGATGAAAATATATCTTATTTTGGCACAGGTGAAAATGAGGCACAGATGGTCTATAACTTTGCACTGCCTCCTTTGATCGCACACTCTATCTTAAAAGGTGACTGTAGAGCAATTACTAACTGGGCAAATACACTTTCACTTCCAAGTGATAAAGTGTGCTTTTTTAACTTTACTGCAAGTCATGATGGTTGTGGTGTGAGACCTGTCACGGGATTGATTAGTGATGATGAACTTTCAGATTTAGTACAAAGTGTAGAAGATCATGGTGGTTTTGTCTCATACCGTACTAATGATAGTGGGACAAAAAGTCCTTATGAATTGAATGCAAGTTATATTGATATTATTTCAGATCCAAAAGAAGAGACTAGAATAAGAGTAAGAAAGATGATTTTGGCACAAGCAGTGTCACTTGCGATGCCAGGGGTGCCTGGTGTCTATTTTCATTCATTTGTTGGCTCTACTAGTGATGTTGATGGAGTGAAGCGATCAGGGGTGTTTAGATCAATCAATAGAGAGAAGTTTAACTATGACAATCTTGTTTCCCAAATGAATGAGGCGGGTAATCTGCGTACGATGATCTATCGTAGTTATAAGCAGTTACTCTTTATTCGTAAAAGTGAGAAAGCTTTTAACCCTTATGCTGCATTTGAGTTTATTGATTTAGATGAGCGTTTATTTATAATTCGGAAAATTGCACAAAATGGTATTGATGAGGTATTAGCTGTGCATAACTTCTCAGATAAATCAGTGATCTCTGCATTGCCTGATTTTGTAGAAGAGAATGCTGTTGAGTTACTTAAAAATGAAAAAATTATAGATAATAAAATAAAATTAAAACCATATCAAGTGATGTGGATTAAATATACAAAGGAGAACAAATGATCAAAAAATGTCTATTCCCTGCTGCAGGTTATGGTACAAGGTTTTTACCCGCAACAAAAGCAATGCCCAAGGAGATGTTACCTATTTTAACTAAACCTTTAATTCAGTATGGTGTTGAAGAGGCTGTTGAGGCAGGTATTCACAATATGGCAATTATTACGGGGCGTGGTAAGAGAGCGATTGAAGATCATTTTGATATCTCTTATGAGTTAGAACATCAAATTAAAGGCTCTTCTAAAGAACCCCTGTTGACGGAAATTCGTAATTTAATTACAAAGTGTACCTTCTCTTATACTAGACAGATTGAGATGAAAGGTTTAGGAGATGCTATTTTAAAAGGTGGTATTTTAATTGGACAAGAGCCATTTGCTGTTGTGCTTGCAGATGATCTTTGTATCAATCAAGAGGGAGAAGGTGTTTTAGATCAAATGGTCAAACTCTATGAGAAATATAAATGTTCGATTGTAGCAATCATGGAAGTCCCAGAAGATAAAACCTATAAGTATGGTGTGATTGATGGTAAAGAGATTGAGGAGGGTGTTTATATGGTCTCTAATATGGTTGAAAAGCCTGAACCTAAAGATGCACCGACTAATTTGGCGATTATTGGTCGATATATTCTGACACCTGATATTTTTGAAGTGATTCAAAAGACAAAACCAGGTAAAAATGGAGAGTTGCAGATTACGGATGCATTGATGAATCTAGCCCAAAAAGGGATGGTATTAGCCTATAAATTTCAAGGTCAAAGATTTGATTGTGGTAGTGTTGAGGGATATGTAGAAGCGACAAATTATTTATATAATATAGAGGGTGGAGATAAGTAATAGGTTTAGCAGCCTAAGGCTGCTAAATCATACATCGTAATGATGGATTAGAACTTGTATTCTGCTCCAAATGTAAGATGGTTAATATCATCTTCAAATTTTGTATAGTTTGTATAGAGTGCATAATTCTCTGTAAATTGATATGAAAAACCGATACCACCACTTAATGCAATATCTTCTGTATCGTTAGGCTTTTGTGCCGCATTAATTGTTGATTTGATATTTTCATAGACAAGACCAAGTCTTGGTTTAATGCTTAGATTATTAATTCTCCAGATATATGCACCATAGAGTCCCAATGACCAAAAATCTACTTCATATGTTTCTTCACCTAATTTCCATTCAGGTTTTGTGATACTTGCACTTCCTTCAAATTCTAGTGCAATGTCACTATAAAGCATTTTACCTGCATTTAAAACAACAGCAACACCTTTTTCATCTTCAAGGTTTAGATCAATATCAGGATCCTGTAGTGTTTGCATTGCTACACCTACACTCACATAATCAATATAACTCTCTGCATAGGCATGTGTTAATAGTGAACAACTTAATAAAAATCCACTCAATATTCTTTTCATAAACAGCTCCTCATGTTCCTTTTGAGACTCTTATTATATAACAATAACTTTAAAATAATATTTAATTCGTTATAATTTTGCAAAGTCTAAGAAAAAGGAGAACTGATGCAATCAATTACAACAAATAACGCACCTGCCGCGATTGGTCCATATTCGCAAGCTGTCAAAGTGGGAAATATGGTGTATACTTCTGGGCAAATTGCATTACAACCCGATGGGACATTGATTGAGGGTGATATTTATGCTCAAACAAGACAAGTGTTGGTAAATCTTCAAAATGTTCTTGAGGCAGCAGATAGTTCACTTGGTCAAGTAGTTAAAACAACAATTTTTTTAGCAGATATGGATGATTTTGTAGCGGTAAATACGGTGTATGCTGAATTTTTTGTAGGTACTTATCCAGCACGCAGTACTGTAGCGGTAAAAACACTGCCAAAAAATGTACAAATTGAGATTGATGCGGTAGCTGTAGCAAATACGGGAGACTATTCGTATTGAATACGTAAGTAAGAAGTGAATTCTTAACTTATCACGCTAACTAAGGCACAGATAAACCGTGCTTAGAGTTTCTCAAAATAGGTACTTAATAAAAATCTACTACATTTAATGAAATATTAAATATCTCTTGGATATAATCAGCCCTCAAAATTTTATTGAAGGACCATAGATGTACGCAATCATCAAAAACGGTGGAAAGCAATATAAAGTTCAAGAAGGAGATTATTTAAATCTTGATCTTCTTGACGCTTCCCCGAAAGACAAAATCACTGTCTCAGAAGTTCTTGCTGTGAATAACGGAGAACTAATATTTGGTACACCTTACGTTGAAGGTGCAAAAGTTGAGTTAGAAGTAATCGCTCATGGTAAAGATAAGAAAATTATCATTTACAAGAAAAGAAGAAGAAAAGATTCTAAACTGAAAAAAGGTTTTAGAAGAGAGTTCACAAGAGTTAAAGTTACAAGTATAGCTTAAGCACTTCACCATTTTAGAGGGGTTTCCCTTCTAAAATATAGCAATCCCCATTTAGTTTGAATTTCCCGTAAGTATTAAATTTTTATGTAGAGTTTATGTGGTGTTAAGAGCAGGGGTTACCCACTCTTAGAATCTTTAAGACTAAAGATCGTTTTCGTGTTTTGCTAAGTATTCAGCAACACCTTCTGTGCTAGCTTTCATACCTTCATCACCTTTTGACCAACCTGCTGGACATACTTCACCATGCTCATTTGTAAATAGCATTGTATCTACCATTCTGATCATTTCGTCGATATTTCTACCTAATGGAAGATCATTGATAACTGCGTGTCTAATAGTACCATCTGCATCGATAAGGAAAGATCCTCTTAGTGCAACTGATTCACCAAAAAGTACATCATAATCTTTTGAAATTTGCTTACTAAGGTCAGCTACTAGTGGATATTTAATTCTACCAATACCACCATTTTCTACTGGAGTTTCTCTCCAAGCAAAGTGGCTAAATTGTGAATCTACTGATACACCAATAACATTGATACCTCTACTTGTAAAGTCTTCAATTCTATGAGAAAATGCAATAATCTCAGATGGACAAACAAATGTAAAATCTAG
>JAHZKW010000076.1 GCA_022600175.1 Campylobacterota bacterium | reverse complement strand
CCACCTATGGAAGTTGTGGGCGTATGTTTAAGTGTAATGAGAATAAAAATAGCACCAAAAAGGTTTCTAAAAAAAACAATTTCTAAAGCACTTAAGTCATCACCTAATAATTTTGCAACAGCACCATTAACAGCTGAAAAAAGGGCACTTAAAAACATAAATAATACGCCTTTATCAACTCCCTTCATGACACTCCTTTTTAAAAGTGATGATTGTAGCAGGAAGGAGATAAAGAGATGTATACTTATTTTATTATAAGAATTGTTATTTTTGTCGATTTAAAGGTACAATTCAAATTCAATTTTAAATAGTAAGTGAGAAACTCAATGTATATAAATGTTAAAAAAAGTATATCGATTTTAGCTGTTAGTATCGCTCTGCTCTTTCAAGCATGTGGTGGTGGAGGTAGTAGTGATAATGCTTCCAATGATAATGGCGCAAGTACAGTTGGATATAAATATGATCGTATCTCCATTGCAGGAAGTTCTATTACTTGGGGTAAAGGGCGAATGGGTGAAGACTCTTATGTGGGTATAGTGGAAAATTACTTTAGAGATACAGTTGCTAAAACTATTATCCCTGAGAGTGACAGTGCCCAAGTTTTGAATGATCCTATGAGTTATAAAGGGAAACTCTATAAATACACTGGCGCGGGTATAGAGATTAGCGGTGTGATTGAAGGTGATGAAATTAGTGTTGTTTTTGCTAAAGAGCGTGGCAATTTGGGGGCAAATGTTGAGATGATTGTAGATGGTGAAAGTTTAGGGACTTTTTCTACTGCTGGAGAGAGTGTAGGTAGTGAAATAAAAACTTTCTTGGGAAATTCAACTCTCAAATCATTTGATCTTGGTCGTGCGCATACCTTTAATCATATAGTAAACATTGGTACAGTGACAGATATTCCTAATAAGATTGAAAATGGTATGAGTATTGATCAAGAAGGTGAATACTCTTTTGGAAGTAATGATTGGGCTATTGTGAGAAAAACTGTTGGTATGGATGTACATCACTTTATCACTTTTCAAAATGCACCTCAAGGTAACTTTACAGTCTCTTATGACTATGGTGAAAATATTAAACCTGTTAAATCGAGTGTGGATCATGTGGGGCGTGCTATTGGGAGTACACTAGAGAGCACTTATGGTGATCGTGGTACAGCGCTTACTGAGACGCTAGCACCTAAAGAGGGATTAGATTTTAGACAAACTGATGCACGTGCTGTGAAGAGTTGGAAATTAAGTAGTGCTGGAACACACAATTTTACATTGAAGATAAAAGAGGGTGGTTCTGAGGAGTTCATTGTCAACTTTATAACTAATCATATGTACTATTTTCAAAATGCAGGTATTGGTGGTGCAACTGCTGCAGATTTATTAAGAAATGATAACGTAAGAACAGCAGATCAAATTATTGCTTTTCAACCTGATTTATTTATCTTAGAGTCATCAACTAATGATGCTAATACTTGGGCTCGTGAAAATGAAGAGAGTACAAATGATTGGGTTAAAGTTGATGTTGGTTTTGAAAGTGTGGCTGCAAATAAAATAAAATTATTGGATGGGGCAGCTGTGAAAAGTGGTGATATCGTCATCATGGGAGATTATGGGGGTGATATTAATGATGTAGCCGTTGGGATTGTCAATGATTGGGATGCGGATAATCAAATAATTACTTTTACAAATGATATACCAACAAATATTACCGCGATCTGTGATATTAAACGTATTACAAGATGGGAAACTAATGTTAAAAATGTGGTTGATCGTGTAAAGAGTGGAATAGGTTCTACAGTTTCTGTAGGTATTGGTACAAGTGGAGTGCCAAATTTAAGCCAACGAAGATTAATGGGGTATCGTGAAAAAGGAAAAATCATGGCAGATCAAAATGGTTGGATGTTTTATGACTTTTTTCAAAAAACTTTAGAGGTTGAGTCAGGAATTGATACGACAAATCAATGGTCAAGAGGGGATAATACACATCCTAACAGTGCTGGAAATCTTCTTTTTGGTGCAGCAATCACTGAAGTACTAGCACAACAGTAACTTTTTATTATAGCAGAGAGTTTGATAACTTTTTGCTATAATAACTTTATGTTTTATACCTTTGAATATCCCTACTTTTTACTTTTGTTACCATTACTCTTTTGTTTTATTTTTTGTAAAAGAGTAGTGATAAAATGTTATCTTCCAAAAGTTGAATGGATTCCCAAAGTATCACGTTTTATAAATATACAAACACTATTAAAAGTTTCTATCTATTCACTTGTTGTTTTTGCCCTTGCTTCTCCCATCGCTTATGATGCGATTACACCTTCTAAAAAATATGGTAGAGATATTGTACTCACACTTGATACAAGTGGATCAATGAAAGAGAGTGGTTTTAGTGATGCTGAGAGTAGTAAAAGTAAGTTTGAAATAGTACAAGAGATAGTAGCTTCATTTATTGATAAGAGGCAAAATGATAATCTTGGAGTCGTTGCTTTTGGAACATTTGCATTTACAGCAACACCTGTGACTTATGATCACCAAAGTTTAAAGACACTTTTACATATGCTTGAAGTAGAAATTGCTGGTAAAAATACAGCAATTGGTGAAGGAATCGTGCAGAGTATTGCTACTTTAAAGCATGCAGAAGCTAAGAATCAGTTAATTATATTACTTACAGATGGTATACAAAATAGTGGTAAAGTCTCTATCAAGGAAGCGGTAGGTGTGGCTAAGGAAAAGGGTATCAAGATCTATACGATAGGATTGGGGAGAGAGAAAGAGTTTGATTTACCACTGCTACAAAAAATAGCTTCTCAAACAGATGCAAAAAGTTTTGTAGCCCAAAACAATGATCAATTGCAAGCAGTGTATCAAGAGATTGATCGTCTAAACCCTAGTGTTATACGATCAGAGCAGTATCGTAATAAAAGTGTTTTATTTATCTATCCGCTAGGGCTAGCTACTTTGTTAATGTTTTGGTTTTTAGCTCGTAAAGAGGGACTTTTATGATCTTTCTTTATCCACAAATATTTATTTTTCTTTTACTGCTTCTATGGATGTTTCAAAAACGAAAAAGAGGTACCTTTGTCTCTAAGATTTGTCAGGACAGTGAAGTTGCAAAGGATAAGTTTTGGATGCTTTACCTCATTACATTGTTGATGGTTGTGGCACTTGCTAGACCTGTATTAGTTGATGAGGAGCGTACAGAGGAAGTTTTTGGAAAAGAGTTTGTGATTGCGCTAGATGTCTCTTATTCGATGCAAGCAACGGATCTAGTACCTTCACGGCTGCAATATGCTAAAGATCGTATAGAGAAGTTACTGTTAGAAAATCCTCATGATAGTTTTGCCCTTTTTGCTTTTACTACCAACCCTTTAATTCTCTCTCCTTCAACATCTGATCATCAACTCTTAAAAGCAGCACTAGATGCTTTAGAAGTGAAAAATATTTTGACACAGGGTACTAATCTTGAAAAGCTACTGATTGAGGTGGCAAAATTACCAATGGAGGTAAAAAATCTACTGTTATTCTCTGATGGTGGTGATGTGACTGATATAAGCTCTTTAGTAAATATTTGTCAGATACATGATATAAAAGTATTTGTAAGTGGGATGGCAACTAATCAAGGAAGTACTTTACGTAATAAATATGGTAAAAACCGTCGAGACCAAAATGGAAACTTGGTGATAAGTCGTTTAAATCCCATGTTAAAAAGTTTAGCTTTGCAGAGTGGAGGTGCTTATTTTCAACATGATGAGGATTTTTTACTAACAACTATTGATCAAAAACAGTTGCATCAAAAAGAAAAAGTTGGATATCTTGAACTATTTTGGTTCCCTTTACTCGTAGCGTTAGTGCTGTTTTTGTTTTACTCTGTCAAATTTCCTAAAAGATTTTTGGTATGGATCCCCTTTTTTGCTTTACATGTAGAAGCTGGAATTTTAGATTGGTATTATTTGGATCAGGCTACGGCTTTTTATGAGAAAGCTTCTTATCAAGAGGCTGCACAATCCTTTGAAAAGATTACTAGCAAAAGTATACAAAGCCAGATGAATCTTGCCAATAGTTATTATCAAGCAGGCTCATATAAAAAAGCACAGACAATCTATAGTAGTTTGATGACTAAGGAAGATGGGTTAAAAAAAAAGTTACTCTATAAATTAGGTAATTGTGCTGTAAAGCTTAAAGCTTATGATAAAGCAAAGCGTTATTACAGACAGGCATTAGCATTTGGTGAAGATAAAGATATTCTCTATAATCTTAAACATATTGTTTTATTGACTACTAAAAAAAGAGGTGACTTTCCTGCATTTAAAAGTAGTGATCATGCCCAACAAAATAGACCAGAAGGGCAAGATAAACAGCATAAACGAAAAGAGGGAGGAAAGATGCAAACACAAGCTGCTGCCAGTGCTTCTACTGGTGGACAAAAATCAGACGTTAAATCTACGCAAAAAACTACTCAGCTAACTCCTAAACATGTTCATAGACCATTAGGATATAAAGCTTATGAACTTATCAATCAAGGGTATATCAATGAAAAAAATCCTTGGTAAATTTTTAATAGGGTTACTCTTTCTTTTAGGGTACATGCATGCTTCGCAACTGTGTGATTACAAAGTAAAAGTCAGTAACCATTCACCCTATGTAAAAGAGTCTGTAGAAGTGATATTTGAAGCAGTGCAAAAAGAGCATAGTAGTGTGATGTTCTTTGATCTCATGATTCAAAAGAGTGATGCATTTGAGGCATACTTGGTTGAAAAGCTCGAAGATAAAAAGAGTTACCATGATAATAAAACAACCTATAAATATATACTCTATCCACTTAAAAGTGAAAAGATAGAGCTTGATTTTGATTTTAAAGTCAGTCTTGCTTCCGATGAGAGTATTGAAAAGTTTTATACTGGTAATCGTGATGTGATTAATCCTATGGCAACAAAAGAGGTTCACATTGACGTAGCCCCAACAACTTTAGAGGTGCATGCTTTAGGAAAAGCAGTAGATTTGATTGGTGATTTTACTTTAACTTCAGAAATTGATAAAAAAGAGGTTGAGGCTTTTGAACAGGTAAATGTGCGCTATACTGTAAAGGGACAAGGGTATATACCAAGGATTAAAAGTGTACTACCACAGATTGAGGGTGTTCAGCAGTTTTTAGAACGTACTGGTAAGCCTATGGATTTTATCAAAGGTGGTAAATTGAGTTTTCAATATGCTTTGCTTGCTAAGCAAGATTTTGATCTTCCCTCAGTAAAGATTAGATGTTTCTCACCCATAAAAAAGCGATACTATACGTTAAGTACACTTGTGGAGAAGATTGATGTTTCATCTATTGAATATGCAGTGCTTTTAGATGCTGAAGATAGCCATCCAGTAAAAACTTTTGTCAAAGCCGATTATCTCTCTTATCTTAATGGCGTATTACTTTTTTTAGCAGGTTTTGCAGTTGCAAAAATATCGCCTATGCTGTATCGTCGAAGAAAAGTTTCTGCCCAAAACCCTTTACAGGAGCGCATTAAAAGAGCAAAAGATGAAAAGGCACTTTTACAACTTCTTCTAGGTACTACAGACCCAATCTATAAACCTTATATTACAATGCTTGAAGAGACACTTTATGGTCACAAATCCCATACCTTAAAATCAATCAAGGATGCATTATTAAAACAGTAGAGAGCATACTTTTATACGCCAAAAAACGTATTTTTAATCAAAACTTTGGCGCAAATCTCTCTAAACTCAAGGGAGAAGGGTATGACTTTGCAGAGGTTGCACCCTATATTGTTGGAGAGGATGCCCGTAAGATTGATTGGAAAAGTAGTGCCAAAGTAGGAGAACCTCATGTAAAGCTTTTCTTTGAAGAGCGTGAGGTCAATATTGTCTTAGTGGCATTGATGAGTGGTTCACTCTATTTTGGAACAGCTAAGCGCAAGGATACGTTGCTTTTGGAGCTTTGTGCTTTGCTTGGGTATGGTACTTTGAAGTTAACCAATAGACTTACCCCTGTTTTGATTTCACAAAATAGGAGTCAATTTTACCCTCCAAGTAAGAAACTACAGAGTATTGAACACTTTATAGAAAAATTAGCGACTGTAGAGCTTTTGAAAAGCACTATCGACCTTAAAGATGTGGTATTGTCGCTATATGCCAAGATAAAACAAAAATCTTTGATTGTCTTAGTAGGTGATTTTGTGCAAATGGTAGATTTGACACTATTAGCAAAAAAGCATGAGATTTTAGTGGTGATTGTGCGAGACCGTTTTGAAGAAGATCCTGAAAGCTTAGGTGATGTAGAGATTACTGATCCTGAAAGTGGAGAATCGACAGCACTCTTTCTAGGTAAAAATGCAGTAGCAGGTTATCGTAAAGCTTATAGGCAGCATGATCATCTACTCTATAAACATTTTAACGCTTTAGGTGTGAAGTATATCAAGGTGATGACAGATGAAGATCCATTGAAAAAGATAATGCATGTATAAAGAGGTTTTGCAAAACCCTACGATTAGACGTTTGAGTATTGTTCAGTTTGTTGCTTATTTTGGTGCATGGTTTTCCAATGTTGCTATTTATACACTGATTTTAGAGTTTGGTGTAACTCCTATCATAAATGCCTTGGTTGTTGCTATGTATTCACTTCCTGCTATTCTTTTAGCACCTATGAGCGGTGCTATTGTTGATAAGCTCCCTTATAAACGTTTTATGATTATATTGTTAGGGATTGAACTTTTGATGACTTTGATGTATCTGTTGGTCAGTGATATCTCTGATGTATGGCTTTTGATGTTGTTTATTTTTATTCGTATGAGTGCCGCATCACTCTTTTTTACCGCAGAGATGTCACTTTTACCGCAAGTTGTTAGTGGAGAGGCACTCAAACGGACAAATGAGCTACACTCGATCATATGGTCTGTAACTTTTGCACTAGGGATGGCAGTTGGTGGTGTTGCAACAAATATGTTAGGTACCTCTAATGTATTTTTGATTGATGCACTCCTATTTTTGATAGCAATTTTGCTTTTTAGCCGTATTGAAGTACGTGTAGTCAAGAAAAAAAGTGAAGCATTGGGGCAGATGATCAAAGATGGGTATCACTATATCCGTTCAAACCATATGGTGATACATTTAATGTTGTTACATAGTGCTGTGGCACTTACAACAATGGATGCTTTGGTTAACCTTTTGACAGATTATCACTATAAATATATCATTGCAATTCCTTTGGCTATTGGTTGGATCAATGCAACAAGAGCGATAGCATTGATGGTAGGACCGTTTGTTATTGGTAAAATTGTGAATACAAAAAATTTACATAAAGTACTTTTAGTCCAAGGTTTGATGTTTATCCTATGGGCATTTATTGAACATGATTTTTATCTCTCTTTGATAGGGATGTTTTTTGTGGGGTTTTTTACAACAACACTATGGTCTTTTACCTATACATTGATTCAAGAAAATAGTGACCAGAAGTATTTAGGACGTGTAGTAGCCTATAATGATATGATTTTTATGATTGTAGCTGTATTAGTAACGATGTTTATCGGTGTAGCATCAAAGCTTGGTATGCCACTCTCTTTGATTACAATTATGATAGGTGTTGGATTTATTTTGACAAGCTTTTATTATCGTTGGTTTATAAAAGCTTATCCAGAGATTTTAAAGCCCAAAGGTGACCAGTAATTGACCATCTTGTACATAAATATTATTAACGAAACTAGAGTGTAAGCTATTTTGATTAAGCTTGTAGATTGGACGGTTGTGAAAAATGTCACTGATGATAGGCAGTAGGGCATCATTGAGTGCGTTTTGTATTATTGCGTTAAGTTTATAACCGTTGAACTCTAAACTCTCAATCGCAGGTTCTCTAAGATATATTGACCCACTTTGTGCATCAAAAAGAGGTTTTCCTGAGAGATAAAGTTTGCCTGTTTGTGTAGGTATAAAAGTATTTGAGAAGTTGATCTCTGTACCTGCTTGAACTCTATCGCTCCCTGTCTGTAGTAGTGCTTTTGGATTTTTGAGTGTGAGTTTCCCATAGTTAAATGCTTTAGAGATAGGAAATTGTTGTTCAAGTGACTCTGTAATGTGTGATGCAGGGATACTGATTGTAAGACCTTTTTGGTTGATATTTTGAATACAACCACTTAATAACAGCGTTAATATGAAAAAGAATACAATTTTTTGATACATGATTTTGAACCTTTAAGTACCTATTTTATGGGATTTATTATAGCTAAGAGAGATAAAATCAAACATTTTTGAAAAAGGACTTGACAATACTTTTTTTTTTCTGTATAATTTCGGCTCTTAATTTGAAGAACACTTGTTCCGGATTAGCTCAGCGGTAGAGTAGGTGACTGTTAATCACTTGGTCGCTGGTTCGAATCCAGCATCCGGAGCCACTTTCTAAATTTTATTTTCACTCATATTAAATATTTCTATATTCTTTTGCTATAATGCAGATTCCAAGTTAAACATTTTTAATTTTTCAATAAAATATTTAAGGTAATTAAAACTATGAATTATATTTTTGTGCTTTTTTTTCTCTTTTTTTCTCTTCTACATGCAGAGACTAATCAAAGTATATCCAAGACAACAGAAGCCAAGATAGCATATCACAATGAGGTGATAAGAAGTACAATGCTACGTGAGGGAAAATATCTAACTAAAAAATATGAGGATGCACTGTTAAAGCTTGAAAACTGGACAATACAAAAAGCAGAAAAAAAACGTGAATTTTATCGACAAACTAGTAAAGAAGAGATAACACTTGGCCCTGATAATGCTTATGGAAAGAAAAGAGCACAAAAACGTAGATATGAATTTTATAATTCCTTACAACGACAAGAAGAGCATATTAAAAAGCGTGTCGCAAACGTAGAACAAAAATTACAAGATTTAAATGATGAGTTTTATCTACTCTTCTCTGTACCCTTGACACATGAAGAGATGTATCAAGGAATCAAACCCAAAGTTATGCCAAAAGAAGAGAGCGTCGTCAATGTGCAAGAGCATAATCTCTCTATCAATAGTGAAAAGAATAGTACGATACAGATCCAGTAAATACTTTAAATAATATCAAATATATACTCGCTACTCTGTTTTCGTTTAATGATCTCACGGATTTGTAGATTATCAAATTCAATTTTTTGAAATGCAACCTCATTTTGAGGTTGGTGTTTTGCAAGTGCCTTGACAACTTTTCCACGATATGCTTTTGCCCAATGGCTTACAACTTTATCGCCTTTATAAAACTTCAATGTAATATGCGGTATTTTAAGTGTGTAGAATTTTAAATAAAACCCTGCACGCAGATCAATAATAAATTCATCGTCAAGTATG
>JAHZKW010000075.1 GCA_022600175.1 Campylobacterota bacterium | reverse complement strand
TGTAAAGTATGTAATCAAGAATAAATACACTATACCTATATAAGCATAGTAGTCATAAAAGAGTTCTCTACGACTTCTGACATAATGTAGTATAAATACAACCACACATCAAACGCTTGAGTACTGAAATGCGGGTAACATACCAAACCCATCGCCACCGTTTTGGGTAAAAATCAAATAGACTCTTTACTTCCATAACCTGTAAACGACTATCAATTGCAGTGATTTCCGAAGCATCTTTGATACCCCACTTAAACGGTGCATTCATATGTTTGACACTATCATGTTTATCACTATGAGAGACTAGATAAGGATGAATTGAATCAAAAACTATGGTAGCTCCAACAAGTGTCTCTACTATACCTACTAAAAGATCAGAGACATCTTCTGAATCAAAATACATTAATACACCCTCCATAATAATAAAAGTAGGTGCTTGATGTGATAAAACTCTCTCCAGCCACTCTGTCTCAAACATAGAACATGAGAGCATCGTATAACGATCCTCTGGCTGGATAAACTTTTGTTTCATCTCTATGACAGGTGCTAAATCAACATCATACCAACGTACTTTACCATTATCCACGCGTAAAAACCGTGAATCCAGTCCAGCCCCTAAACTCACCACAACTGCATCAGAATTTTTCTCTATAAATACAGACACTTGCTCATCAATCAATTTAGCACGGATACAAACCCCTACTTGAGACTTCCAGGCAGAATCAAGTTTTGAAAAGTCATAATCAATCTGTTCTACCATACAAACGGCTACTTTATCAATTAAAATAGGCGGTTTCTCTTTTTGTTCGACAGCCCTACTCCAAAGTGTTATAAGTGCAGTTTCACTCACCTCTTTGAGTTGATGTTTCATCCGCTCTTGTGACATTTAAAAAAAACTCTCAAGCCATTGGGTAGCTGCTTTTTGGGTCTTGGCATATTTAGAAGCATTGATCAGATATGCTTTTGCTTTCTCTTTTTCACCCAGTTCATGATAAGCCACGGCGATCAACATATTTGCATTACCCTTTTGCTTGACACCTTTTTGAATCGCTTTTTTACCATGTTTGATCACCTGTTTAAAGCTATTTTCTTGTTCAAAATAGAGCTGTGCGATATAGAGATCATTTTTCCCATCACTCGCATATGAAGAGGCAAGCTTTAATGCACCAATCGCTTTGACCCTCTCTTTGGCTTCTTGGTACATCGTTGAAAGCAGTTCATAATTTTTACGGTTTTTACTCACTAAACCTTGATCAAAAGCACGCTCTAAAACAATCGCTGCTTTCATCGGTAGTGCTTCCTCATACAACGTATAGACATACTGCATCACATCTCTCTCTTTTTCAAGATACCCTTTTGTCATAGCAATCTGCATCACCTCTAAAGATTTTGCATATCTGTTTCGCTCAATATATAAAGAAGACAACTGAACCCAATACTTACCTTTTTCAGGCCAAAACTTGACAATTTTTTCCAATACATGCGTCGCACTTTTAAGCTGCTTTAACTCATAGTGAGAGGCAAAAAGCATCAGGTACAAAGACTCTTTAGGCTCAAAAAGTGTGACCGCTTGTTTGAGAAGTGCTACCGCATCACGATAACGTTTCTTATAAAAATAAGCAGTCCCCAAGCCCAAATAGACATTTTTATCAGGCTGTGAAGCTTGTGCCATATAACTTTGATAATACCCAATCGCCTCATCAAAATGCTCATCTTGCATACTAAGCCCTGCCAATGTCTGTAAAAGATATAAAGTTGTTTTCTCAGGCAAAGCCTTAAGCTTATAGGCAGAAAGAAAAAGCTTTTTGGCTTTTGCATACTGCGATTTTTGTAGATAAAACATCCCTGCTGTATAAAACACATAGGCCTTATCTTCACTCTTACTTGGTGGCTCAGCCAACATCTCTTTGAGTTTTTTTTCCGCTTTGTCTAGATGATTGTCCGCAATTAAGGTCTCAATACTTTGTAAACGTTTAAAAACTGTCATCGACATGCCGCCAAACATAGCAGTGGTTAAAATACTTGTTATTAAAAAAGCTAAAAATAATCTTCTCATCTGTCCAACTTAAAATCTATCTGTAACATTGCACGCTGTTCAATTGCCTGCCCCTCTTCTAACTTAGGTCGAAATTTCCATTTTAAAATTGCCCTTTTAGCAGACGAATCGAAAAGTCCTTCAGGGCTGGATTCAACAACCTTGACATCTTTGACCGTACCAAAAGTAGTAATCGTAAACTCCATTTTGACATATCCCTCTTTTTTCATCATCTTCGCACGTTTAGGATAGATAGGGTCTATTCTTGCCAATGGAATGACATTAGTACTGATCTCTCTACCACCCAATGCCAAGACAGAAGCATCCCCTAAAGCACTCACTGCAGAGAGGTCGAGTGGTAAATCCATATCAATCCTCTCATGAATGAGTGGCTTTTTCGTCACCTTGACATTTTTTTGAATATTGACTTTGGGTTTTGGCGGCTCTTTTTTGGGTTTTGGCTTTTTGGGCTTCACCCGCTCTTTTTTGATAAGTTGCTGCTCTTTTTTAAGACGTACAAAATCAACCATATGTAAATCTTTCTCTTTTAAAACTGGTGTACCACCCACTTTAATCATCATCTGAAGACTCCAAAAGAGTAAAAAGACAAGCCCGATTGCAGGTATGACACTAAATACTGTACGTATCATTACTTTTGGTCTATCGACGCGGCAATCGAAATATTTTGTACACCCGCTAATCTTATCTGATCCATCACTTTGACCAAAATACCTGTACGTGACTCTGCATCAGAAACAATAATCACTGAACTTTGAGGAAACTTCGCTTTGAGTCTTTGGATATTGGCACGTACTGCACGGATATCAACATGACGTTTATCCAGCCAAATCTCACCGTTTGGTTTGATGGCGATCATGATATTGCCTTTTGATTTTTTCTCCGCCGTTGATGCACTTGGTCTGTTGACATCAATTCCTGTTTCGCGTACAAATGAGGTCGTCACTATAAAAAATATCAACATGATAAATACAACATCTAACATCGGTGTTAAATCAATCTGTTGATCATCACTCTCTCTACGTATTCTTCTCATATATTTTTTAACCTCTCATTAAAACTAATTGTCTCTTTATTGACTTTCTCTTTAATCTTATGTTGAAAAAAAAGCCCCGTAATCGCCACTGCCATACCTGACATTGTAGGTAGTGTCGCCATCGAGATACCACTTGCCATAGCACGTGCATCACCTGTACCATTATGTGCTATCACATCAAAAATCTCGATCATACCATACACGGTTCCAAACAGTCCAAGTAGTGGTGCTATAGCCACCAACACTTTAATAATGCTAAATCTAAAAAAAAGCTTTTCTTCATATTCTGCTTTTAGACTCATCCTTATCTTATCTGCTTGGGGATGTGTTTTATAACTTTCCCATGTATTTGCAAGCAGCACTTGATCTTTTTTTGAAAAAATATAGATATATAAAAAACGCTCTACAATCAATACCCAAAGAAAGATAGCCACAAAAAAGATGATGTAAAGCGTCACACCACCTTTGTCTAAAAAATCAGTCACTGCATAATATTCATGCATCCAATACATTTAATACTCTTTAGCTATCAAACCGACACTTTGATGTTCGATAAGATCAATAATACTTTTGGTTTTTGCAGCGATAAACGTATAAGCAAATAGCAATGGTATCGCCACACTAAGTCCCAGGACGGTTGTCACCAATGCTGTTGAAATACCACCCGCCATCAGTTTTGGATCACTGGTACCAAAAAGTGTGATCGCTTGAAAGGTGATGATCATCCCCGTCACAGTTCCTAACAGTCCTAAAAGAGGCGAAACTGCTGCTAAAAGCTTAATTAATCCATTATATTTTTCAATTGGCGGTAACTCTTTTAAGATCGCCTCTTCCAAAATAACCTCTTTTTGTGTTTGGGCTTTATCCTCTATCTTTTTATATAAAAGGGCAATACGTCCTAAAGGATTTTTAGCAGTAGGCTTATCTAGATTTTTTGCCTGTTTTTTGATTTTTCGGTAGATGATAGAGAGATAGCCATATCTAAAAATGGCCAACAACAATCCAATGATACCAAGCCCAATAATGATATACCCTACAACACCGCCTTGTTGTATACGCTCTATCAGTGTTGGTTTTTGGGTTAACATATCGATGAGTTGTCCTCGGGTTGGATCTATCATCACCTTGACAAATCCATCACTTTTACCTTCAAAATTATTAGCACTGGCATGATAGCGCGCAGCAGGTTGTCTTGGTGATTTTTCAAAGATATTTCCACTACTGCTATAGCGTAAAAAATCACCCTCTGATATGGCACCATACGTTCCCATACGGATCACTTCTTGATCTTTACTCGTACCATCTTCTTGTACAACAGGTGTGTTAAACTCAGAGATTTTCCGCCCTTCATCCAACTCTTCTAACATCGTAAGCCACATCTTCTCAAGCTTAGCAATATCAGGCAAGCCCTTACTCTCAGAGAGTTCCCCTAAAAAATTGATTCGCTCAGGATAGTGCACCGTGATCATAGAGTGTTCAAAGTCTGCTTTAAGCTCTCCTGAAATCTGACGAATGACCCCAAAAAGCTCACCCAAATCACCCATTTTTCTTTGGAGTTCTTCTTCTAACTTTGTAATATTTTGTTCATGCATATCAATAGTCGTTTTAAGCTGTTCACTCTGTGTTGTTAAGGTATTGAGTTTACGCTTTGCCTGATACAGTTCACTTGTACGTTTCTCTTTAAGGTCAAAAAATGCCTGTTTTCGTTTTTTCTCTTGTGCAAGTTCAACACTGCTTTGTGACTTTATCTCTTGTAAAAGTTGTGTAAAATCTGCTGCAAAAACATTAAGACTTAAAAATAGTAGTGCAACTACAATCATTCTCATTTTCTACTCCTTACAGGATGAAGGGCTGCAAAAAAGAGATCAGGTGAGCTCTGTTTTTTGGCAATTTTAATCGCTTTTGAAAGGGAGAGTGTATACTCACTATCTTCTAACTGTTTCCAAGAATTTGATTTTTGATCCCACGCGGCACAATGCTTTTTATCAAAACTAAGAGAGTAAAAACCTATACGTCCCACTTTTAAAAAATTGACCCGCTTTTGATCCAATTCACCTTCATAAGCTTCAATGGTCTTCCCATAATCAATCTCTATCTGATACGCTTCTAAAATCTGACGATACTTTGATGCGATACTAAGATCTGCTCTTTTCATGTTTGCTTTGAGTGTTTCAAGACGATGTGAGCGCTCCTCTTGTAAAAATGGAAAATCAGAAGCGATAAACTGACCAAGCCCATCAATCATCTTTGCCATAAAAGGCATCACTTTCTCTGCCGTCTGCTCTATCCCTGCTATCTCTTCATGTAAGGTTGCTATCTCTTTATTTTGAGAATCTACAATCTCTTGTAACTGTTTGTTATAGACAAGATAGTTTTTAATCTCTTGTTTAGCATTTTTATATTCATCATACATCTGCATATTTTGTTTATCAGTCTCATTAATACGCTTTTGTGATACCACAAGTTTCTTATTGGTTTGTGAGATTACCTCTCTGCTTTGATCCAATGCATCGGCAAAAAGCGTGCTGCTAAAAAGCATCATTATCAGTGATACTAAAATGCGGTTTCTATTCATCTTGATTGTCCTTTTTTAAAGAAAGTTTTTACGCTCGTTATATTTACCACAATAGAGCTTTAAAAATAACCATTTTAATATTCATTATCATTAATTGAGTGTGGGGATTTTACTCTATTTTAAATGATTCCGATAACCAAATCGGAATCATTTATAGCTTGATTGGAAGAGAATCAACTATTATTGTTTATCATAGCTGTAAAAAAGGTATGGGAAACCTTCTGTGCTAACCATTGGTGTTTTTTCATTTAATTTATAGATACCATTGCCGTCTACCGTAGAACCTGCAAATACCAAATCTCCATTATAAGTAGTAATATGTGCACTATAACCGTTAGTTGGTAACATATCAAGCTTTGTGGCTGTTTGATTTTCAAGATCTAAAGCGTATGGTTGATAGTTTTTATTACCGATAAAATCATTTGAATCCAGTGTCGTAAGTCCCAATACCAACGTAGTGACATAGAGCGTTCCATTATGATATTTCTCTTTATAAGCATAAGGTGTTCTTGCCAAAGAGGCATTCATATCAGGAAAATCTGCACTCAAGTCTAAATCACCAATATTGAAAAAATAGTCTGGATCAAACTGCTCTTCACCTGCTTTGATACGAAGATATCCAGGTCTATAGCCTCTATTGTCATAACCAAAAGAGGCTGTATTGTTGACATAGATATCACCACTCTCTGTAAGTGTCAGTTCAGAACCTGGACTGATAGAACCAGAAGTACAAGTACGATCATCTGTTAAATGTTTTTCGATGGTATTAGTGGCTATATCAATTACAAGTACACTTGCTTTCCCGCGACATAAAAATGCACCTTCAGTGTGTCCAAGAAAGTTCACCTGTCCTAATGCCAAGAAAAGTTTACCATCACGAATAACCCCGGCAGAAGGTTCAGGATTGGTGTCTGCACCACCTGCACTATGCAGTGTCGTATTTTCATCCATAGCATAATCAGAGAGATCAATACGTGCTCTAATCGTAAAATCCTCTAAATTAATATCTAATAATTCACCAGATCCTGCCAATGGAAGATAGGCTTTGGTCTCATCTACAAAAATAAAAGTAGTCGGGACACTATTGCCACTCTCATCAACACTAAACTCTCTTACCAGTTTGAGTGAATTATCAGAAGCCACACTATATTTTGCAATTTTATTATCCGTGAGTACGCCTGTAACATAGACATCACCTTTATAGGTATATACCCCTTTACTGGCTGTAATTTCGATACCATTATCATTAGTCATACTACTTTCACTACCATCAATCAAACTCATAAAAGCTGTGTTTTCATCAATAATCGTTGAGATCACGATATCCCCTGTAATACCTCCATTGGTATCGCCCGTATCTCCACTTGAGGAGCTTCCTCCACCGCCACAACCTGTCATCAGTAGTAGTGCTACTGGTATAAACGGCTTTAAAATGTGTAAATTCATCTTTTTCCTTTCTAAAATTATTGAATAAATGTATAACGCATATTAAGATGCGCAGTTCTTCCCATCAACGGGTAGTTAAAAACATCTGTTGTCTCTTCGTCCGTGAGGTTCCTCACCTCAAACCCTAAGATATAACGATCATCTTTGAAGCTATACTCAAAACCTGCAGTATGACTCAGCTGTTCATCGATTTTACGACTTTGAAAACGACTGAGCTCATATCCATAGTAGTACTCATCTGCCCAAAGTGTTTCCCAAAACACTTTAAAGAGAGAGTCCGCTCTGAAAAGTCCTAAGGTCTTATACTCCACACCGATATTTCCATACTCTTTAGCGACATTAGGAATATCTAAGTTATAGGTTGGGTTAGGTACACCATTGGTGCCTTGAATTGTTTTCTGTTTATCAAGCAATGTTTGATTGGTATAGTTGGCATAAAAATACCAATTGTCAGTCAGGTCAGCGCCTACTTCAAACTCAAACCCTTTGACTTCTACTTTACCAAGATTGATGTATCCTGCAGTATTATCCCCTTGTTGAAGCTTGATCATATTTTTAAGATTTTTATAAAAGAGGTTTGCTTCCAACTTCACCCAAGGCATAGAGTAAAAATCAAAACGATCAAACAAAATCCCTATATTCAAATTATTTGCCTCTTCAGGGACAAGGTTTGGTGAGGGATCGATAAAACTTCCGTCTCCAAAAATCTCAGTATTGTTGGGTAATCTATACGCGTGTTCATAAGAGGCTTTGATAAAAAGATCAGGTATCGGTTCATAACGAATAGACTCATAAAATCCTATTTCATCACCCTTGTGTTCATTGGTCGTTGGCTCTACGCCTACAAGCCTTGAACCTGGCGTTATCTGATAGTCATAACGATAGTTTTTTATCCCCATATCGTTGACTATTTTATTTCCTAAAAATGTAGACTCTAAACCAAGAGAGAGGACTGTGTTTGTACTCTCAGAGGGGTATTTACCGCTATCAAACCCTAAAGCTTGATCTGCTAGAGGATCATTAGGTTCATATTTTGAGTTTTGTGAATTAAGATGAAAGTTGAGTCCGTGATTATTGTTAATAAGATAGTGGAGATTGAGATCATGCCGGAGCTCTTTTTGCCTATCTTTAGAGTCATGAGGAAGCCCCGTGATCTCTCCTTGTCCTGATCCTGGACACTCTCGGATACTCCCATCAAAGTTATAACATGTGCTTGCCTTATCGATATGATTTAACTCTATATCAGCAAGTATCAATGTATATTCAAATGCTAAGTTATCGTTAAAAAATTTCTCTTTTTCAAATTTAAAAGCACCTAAATCTACTGTACTTCTATTTTCCGCCTCGTTAATAGGTGTTTTGATCCCTTGTATCTCTTTTTTAGATTCATAGTGCACAATTTCCCAAGAGATCTTGTCAAACCACTTCTTACGAA
The DNA here is from genome assembly GCA_022600175.1 of Campylobacterota bacterium. GTDB lineage: Bacteria > Campylobacterota > Campylobacteria > Campylobacterales > QNZT01 > SZUA-1433. Next base: position 6,339 of record JAHZKW010000075.1, on the reverse strand, counting down.
TATCACCAACAAATCCAACTAAGGAAGATTCAAATCCATCATGATCTCTTTTAATTTGTAATCCGTCCACATAAGGAGAGTTCATGATATAATCATTGGCTGCTTTGTTGTAAAAACCACCCAACCCTAAAGTCAAGTCATATTTATCAAACTTTTTCTTCATAGCAAGCTGCATACGGTGTTCACCATAAGAGCCTAATGAATTGGTAAAATCGATATAACTCTCATCTAACTCTTTAATTACTACATTTACTGCGCCTCCTGTGGCATCTCCACCAAACTTTGCAGGCACAACCCCTTTATAGACTTCAATTCGTTCAATAAATTGAATAGGAATATCATTAATCCCGAACGTACCATCAGGTGCATTGAGTGGTGCCCCGTCAATATAGATCTTAACCCGTTTACCCTCAAGCCCTTGTATCGCAATAGTCGTTGTACTCCCTAATCCTCCCTGCTGTTTCACACGCACACCTGCAACACGTTTTAATATCTCATTTAAAGAGATGTTACGCCCGTGAAACTTTGAAACATCAATGACTGAGACGGGCATAGGAGAGTGTGTAAGCTTGGTAATCTCATCTTCATTAGCATCTTTTACGGTAATTTTTCCCACATCTTCAGTACTGCTAGCTTGCGCAACTAAAGGCAGGGTTAAACCCAACAGAGAAAAAAAGGTCAACTTTTTGATCATACGTTAATCCTGTTATAATATTGATTTTAATTTTCATTTCTTGAAGATTATGGTACAATTTTTTTTGCTTTTTATGATAACAGTATCGGAAGAAAAAATAATGAAAAAGGAAGAGTGATGAGTTTACAGATGCACCTTAATGATATTGATCAACTGTTTACACAAGTCTTTAATAAAAAACAGACAGAACCTTTAGATCCATTACATTCCAAGTGGATTGGTAAACTCGGTCATGGGAGAGTCTCTTATGAGTATCTTCCTGATGGACTTTTTGCCACCCAAGAGTACTATTTTCATCAAGATGTCACTGCCTATAGTCATAACAATAATATTTCTTGCTGTTTTTTAATGTGTACCATTGAAGGGGATAACTGTTTTGGACTCTCAAATAAGAGAGACCTGCATCACTTCAGACATAGTATGATTACCCTTGGCTACTCAAAAACAGAAGAGGAGTATAGAATTGACTTCAAAAAAACGAGTAATACCAGGCAATACTCTTTTTGCTTTAGTAAAGAGAAACTCCTTAGCTATATCGATGAGTTTCACAATGATCAATTAGCAAAAAAAGTCATCAAAGCAGACGTTTTTGAGATTTTTGAGCGTATTCCTATGACTTATACACACCGTATGATGTTAGAAAAGCTGGTCAATAACCCCTATCATGGAAGCTTGAAAAAGCTCTACTTCGAAACCCATGCAAATCTCTTCTTACTCTCAATCTTTACTGATCTTTCTACTTTTTATCATACTTCTTTTACCATATGTGAAGAGGATAAACAACGGTTACAAAAAGCCAAAACACTGCTCTTAAAAGACATTCAAAATCCACCTACCATTGATGAGCTGGCTAAAATGGTATCTATCAACCAAGATAAACTCAAAAAAGGGTTCAAAGCACTCTTTGGTAATACCATCTTTAAAACCTTAACAGAAGTGCGTATGCAACTGGCTTATGAACACCTAAAAAAAAGAGAGATGAGTGTCAGTGAAATTGCCTTTGAAGCGGGTTATGAAAATGTGAGCAACTTTATCGCTGTTTTTAAAAAAACCTATGGACAAACACCTGGACAGATGCGTAAAGAGCGAAGTTTCTATCACTCTTAATAGAAACTTCTTTTTTATTCTCTAATAATTAGTCACATAAGTAGGTAAGCCATCTGTACTAATATAAGGTGTTTCATCTCCCATGTTAGTCTCAGGATCAAAACGAAACAGACCATCACCCTTTTGAGTTGAAAGTCCAAATAAAATCTCATCACCATAAGAGATAATACCCGTCGTCCAACCATTTGAAGCTGGTAAGTCTAATTTAGTCGCACTTTTGCTATAAAGGTCTAACACAAATGGCTGATAATTTTTGTCATTCACATAATCAGGTGGATTGCTTGCGAGTGATGGAAACTCTAAAGTAACATAAAGCTTACCCTCTTTAGTATAATATCCAGCGGTAAAGACAGAAGCAGTCCCATCCCCTACACTAAGATTTTCTAAATCAGTGATAGAAAAATAATAACTAGGATCAAAATTATCTTCACCATTTTTTATCCGTAAGATTCCACTATTATTTCCTGGATAATAGCCAAACCCTGCAAGATTATTAACATAGATATCTTTATTTTCATCCATAAATATACCAAGATTGCCAACTGGTCTTCCCGTTGAACAAGTACGATCATCTGTGGTATGGTTAAGGACTTCATCGCTCTGGATATCAATAACAACTAGGCTTGCTTTACCACGGCACATAAATGTCTGAAAATTATCTACTTGAAACAGTGCCATATAAAGCTTACCATCTCTAATGATTCCAGAAGAAGGTTCAGGGTTTAGATCACTGCCATTCATAGTACCATTTACATCCATTGCATAAACAGAGAGGTCAATACTTCCTGTCTCTGTCATATCTTGAGGGTTAATAATTAAAAGCTTCCCTGCACTCGAAAGTGCTACATACGCTTTGGTATCATTGACAAAAATCATAGAAGAAGGGAAACTCCCCTCACCTGCATTAATCACACCTGACTCTTTAAAAGTGTCATTGCTTTTTGTATATTTTACAATCTTATCACCCATCATACTTTCAGTCATAAAGATATCATCTTTATAGGTAAACACATTAGAGGCGGGATTAATCTCTATACCACTGCTATTACTACTTTGGTGACTCGTAGAGGCATTGAGTAAGTTTATAAACCCTGTCTCATTATCAATACGTGTTGCCACAAGTACATCAGGTTCCTTAGCAGTTTGATTATCCGCACTACTACTTCCTCCACTTCCTCCACAGCCAGTCCCAGTCATTGTGACTGTTGCTAACAGTGACAGGGTTAACATATATGTTGAAAATCTCTTCATTAATACTCCTTAAAATTTAGTTTTCAAACCAGGTATATCTTAGGTTTAAATGAAATGTTCTCCCCATTAATGGATAGTTAAACACATCTGTTATCTCTTCATCTGTAAGATTTCGTACTTCAAGGCCTAAAATATAGTGATCATCTTTGAAGCTATACTCAAAACCTGCTGTATGGGTAAACTGTTCATCAATCTTTCGATCTTGATAACGACTAAGCTCCCAACCATAGTAGTACTCATCTGCCCAATTACTCTCCCAAAAGAGTTTAAACATCGAATCAGTCCTGAAAAGTCCTAATGTTTTATACTCAACACCAATATTTCCATACTGTTTAGCCACATTAGGAAGATCACGGTTATAAGTTGGATTTGGCGTAGAAAGCGTTCCTTTCAAAATTTTCTGTTTATCTTTTAGAGATTGATTAGTGTAGTTTGCATATAGATACCAGTTGTCATTCAAATCAGCTTGAAGTTCAACCTCAAACCCTTTTACTGCTACTTCTCCAAGGTTGACATAGCCTGAAGTTAAAAAAGCATGTTCGAGCTTAATCATATTTTGAAGATCTCGATAGAAAAAATTTGCTTCAGCTTTAAGCCATGGTAGACCATAAAAATCATTGGTATCATATAAAAACCCTAAATTGAAGTTATCTGCCTCCTCTGGAGTTAAATTCGGTGCTGAAGTGACTGTTACCCCATCTCCAAAAATCTCTTCAGAGTTTGGAAGACGATAAGCATGTTCATAAGAGGCTTTGATAAAAAGGTCTTTTATTGGCTCATACCTAATGGATTCATAATAACCAAACTCACTGCCATCATTTTTAGTTTGTGCTGGTGAACCTGTCACTGTACGTACTTGCGAAGTAATATCATAATCATAATGATACGATTTAATACCAGCATCATTGACTAACTTTCCATTAAAAAATGAAGAATCTAAACCTAAAGAGTAGACGGTATTACGTTTTTCAGAAGGAAAAGCACCAATATCATAACCAAGTGATTGACTGGCTAAGGGATCGCTAGGCTCAAAAGTAGAGTCTTGCATATTTAGATGAAAATTAACACCATGATTGCCATTGATAAGATAGTGAAGATTTACATCATGTCTAAAATCCTCTTGTTTATCAGCTGAATCATGCGGAACGCCATTGATCTCTCCACCATTTCCAGGACAGGGTCTGGTACTTCCATCAAAGTTATAACAGGTCTGGGCTTTATCGATATAGTTGGAGAGTAGATCAATATAAGTAAAGGTATATTCAAACTCTAAACCATCCACAAAAAAGTCACTCTTTTTAAATTGTGAACCAAACATATTGACTCTACTTTTTGTCTTTGCCTCTTTGATTGCTTTCTCAACCCCTTGAATCTCTTTTTCAGACTCATAACGTACCAATTCAAATGAGATCTCATCAAACCAACGCTCATTGATCGTCAAACCCACAGCAGCAGCAAACGACTCATAACGATCATGATCTCTTTTGATATTTAATCCTTCAAAATAAGGAGATTTCATCACATAATCATTAGCAGCTTGATTGTAAAAACCACCCATACCTAGCTCAATATTATGATCTTCAAACTTTTTCTTCACAACCAATGTCCCTCGATGGGTATCATAAGTGCTTCCTGAATAGGTCATATCAATATAAGAACCATCAAACTCTCTTGTAACCACATTGACAGCACCTCCTAAAGCATCTCCACCAAACTTAGCAGGCACCACCCCTTTATAGACTTCCACACGATCGATTAACTGTACAGGGATGTCATTAATCCCAAAGGTACCATCTGGAGAATTTAACGGTCTTCCATCAATAAAAATCTTGACACGTTTCCCCTCTAATCCATGAATTGCGATTATTGATTTACTCCCTAATCCCCCTTGTTGCATCACTTTTACACCAGCAACCCGTTTTAAAATTTCATTGAGTGAAATATTTCTCCCATGAAATTTCTCCATATCAATCACAGAAACAGGAATGGGTGAGTGTGTCAAAGCGACTACTTCACTATCATCTTCTACAGTGATCTTTCCTACATCTTCTCTATCTGAAGCACCATATAGTGTACATGAGAAGCCAACCAATGAAACAAATGTCAATCTTTTAAGCATAAAGTAGCTCCTGTTATAGTATTGAATACTATTTTCGTTTTTGAAATAAAAGTGTATACTATTGTTTCCTTTTTGCCATAGCGCATTTGGAAGAAAAAATATGCAAAAAAGGTCAAAAATGAGCTGTATAACACTTTATATGCGTGAACTTGAAGAGCTCTTTTATAAAACATATAAAAGTGAATCTAGCAGTTATCAAAATATCGTTATGGAAAAAAAATATGGCAAATGTTCTTATACTTTCTATTCAGATAAAGATATTAACTTTGGGAAAAGCTCTTTTTTTCTAAATAGTGATACTAAAATCATAAGTTCAGCACAAGATACTCTCTTTTTTATCACTATTATTTATAGTGGTAGTGCCTATATAAAACATCATGAGCATGACTTAGCTATCGACTTTTCACAAAATAGAGCTTATATAGGATATCAAGGCATTAATGAAGGTGTTGACTCCCTCATCACCAAAAAACAACAATTTGATTCTTTTTCTTTTTTTATGACTCGAAAACAATTACAAGATTTTCTCATTGAGTATGATGATGTTTCATTAATTAAAGAAGTAGAAACTATTCAGCACACTGCGATTATCAAAGAGATTGCATTTTCACTCAAAACACGTTTTATTATTCAAAAACTTTTACAAAACCCCTATCATGGAATACTCAAGGATGTTTATGATAAAAGTCTTATTTATGAACTTCTTCTTAGTCTTTTAAAAGACTTTTGTCCCAAAACGCCAAAAACACTCTTTTTATCTGATGATGACAAAGCTATTTTATATAAAGCAAAAAAGATTTTACTCAGTGACCTGCAAAACCCACCGACTATTGAAGCCCTCTCTAAAATGGTACCAATGAATCAAAGTAAGCTCAAAACTGGTTTCAAACTTCTTTTTGGCAATACCATCCATAAAACCCTCACAGAAGAGCGTATGTCCATTGCCCATCAAAAACTCCATAACAATGATATGAGTGTTTGGGAAATAGCCCATGAAGCAGGGTATGAGAATGTAAGTAATTTCATCAGAGTATTTAGAAATCAGTATGGAAAAACACCAGGACAAATTCGAAAAGAGAAGAAGTTTTTTATTCGCTAAATTTTCAACAATACCAACTTCTCTTGGTTCCGAATAAATGGTAAACCTACTAGAAAAACCATGGATATC
>JAHZKW010000074.1 GCA_022600175.1 Campylobacterota bacterium | reverse complement strand
TCGCAAAGGTTCAGGTTGCACGAACTCTGCCCAATCAACAATGCAATAAAACTTACAAGAACAACCCTGCGCATAGCTTAAAAATTGGTCCCCTAAAATTAACGTAAAGTTAAAAACTTTGCAGGATGTAGGACTTGGGTATATCACACTTGGACAAAATGCAGTGACGCTCAGTGGTGGTGAGGCACAACGTATCAAACTTGCAAAGGAGCTTAGTAAAAAAGATACAGGTTCAACACTCTATATTTTAGATGAGCCGACAACAGGACTTCATTTTGCAGATGTAGATAGGTTGGTAAAAGTACTACATCATTTAACTGATCTTGGAAACTCTGTATTGGTGATTGAACATAATATGGATGTGATTAAAAATGCTGATTATATTATTGATATTGGTCCTGAGGGTGGTGCAAAGGGTGGTATGGTTGTTGATACAGGTACACCAAAACAACTTGCAAAAAATCATAAAAAGAGTGGTAGTTATACAGGAAAATATCTTGTTAAGGAGCTAGATTAGCTCCATCATTTGATTTGCGTTTACTTTTTTAAGATTTTTTCTTGCAATCTCTCTACCTTCATAAATAGTGATTTGGGTTTCAACTGCATTTTTGTGGTCAGGCATTTCGATAAGTAGTCTCTCTTGTTCATGTTTATATTCCCAAGAACGTCTTTGTAAATTATTATCAAAATTTTTTAATGTGCCTTCGCTTCGCTTGGTCATAAAATACCAGTTATGATTACCGTCTTTGTGATATCCATATTCTTGTGGGCTCTCTGGTAGATCTTCCTCTTCGACAAGATGTTTCACAGGCATAACAATTTCACCTTTTTTAGGAATTCTATTATAGATAGTATGTTTATCTTCTTTGACATGAGGATTTTGGTATTTGATCGTTGATGTACCTACTACTGCTAAAAATGAAGGGTCAGAATCCATCTCTTCTATTTTTTCATAATAGAAGAGTTGATAATTTTGTGCTCTATCTTTCTTGACTTCTAGCCAGAGTTCTCTTCCATTATTTTGATCTGTGAGTTGATATCTGCATGCTAATGCCTGTTGTGCATCTGTAAAATTGATAATACTCTGACAAATGAAGCGTGTTTTTGTTTCAATTTCAGAAAGATTTATCTCAATACAATCTTCTTGTTTGAGTGCGAGTGGATTAAACATGATTTGACTCCTTTTGCATTAGATCGACAATTACTTTAAAATCTTTAGTTTTTTCTAAAAATAATTGAATTTATAGTAGAATTAATTTTCAGACTTAAGAAAATGATTATATAGCTATAAAATATACGAGAAAATGTATAAAAATATCTAAAAAACTTGTATTTTATAATATATTAATACTTTAACGTTATAATTTCAGTATGTTAAATGAGTTATAAATTATAGAATGTTTATATAATGTATATCTAAAACGTTTTTATGTGTGATTTATCAAAGCTTGGGTACCATTTATACATGGAATCGAAGGACTTGTTCAACATTTTGCATAATGCTGTCGAAGCACAGTACTATGGAAAAAAAATTAGCCAGAAACAAATGGCTGAAAAACTTGGCATATCAATGAGAACTTATCAAGATTGGCGTCTTGGTAATTCACAACCTCAAGCAGCACCGGCAATATTCCGCATGCTTGGAGAGTTAGATGAGGATGATATTGTGCGAGTGATTAAAAAGATTTCAAAAGGACTAGCGAATGACGAGGTTGAACGAAGTTGAGAGAGCTGCATTAGAAGATCTCTTTCTTGGATTACCAAATGATACAATACTGAAAAGAATGATTAAACAACTAAAAGCTTTTTTTAATATCATCTAATTATGAGTTTATGAGCGTTGTTGCTCATAGACTTTCCTATTTTCCCCCTAAATTTTTAATTTTCATCTACTTTTATATCTTCAAAGCCTAATTTAATATAAAATATTTAACTTCATTAAACTCTTGTGCTATTGTGTCGATTTAAAGTTTAGTCATATGGACTAAATATAGTTTATCTAAAAAAATAAGACCATACTTGACAAGATAAGACTAAAGTTGTATAATTATATCAATTATCTATAGTAAGTCTTTCAGGTGATGGATTTAAGATAGATAAAATAAGGAGATAATTTTGAGCGACAACGAAGAGAAAAAATTAGACGAAATGCCTGAAGTTGAAAGTGACCAAGAGCAGGAAGTTGAAACTGATGAAGAAGTTGTAGATCCTGTTGAAGTGCTTGAAACAAAAGTGGCTGAACTTGAAGATCTAAGATTAAGAGACTTAGCAGAGTTTGAAAACATTAAAAAACGTCTAGAAAAAGAGAAAACACAATCTATTGCATATGCACAAGAGTCATTTGCTAGAGATTTGTTATCGGTAATTGATTCACTCGATAGTGCAAATAGTAGTATGGATGAACAGAGTGAAGCAAGTATTGAAAAGATTAAAGAGGGAATAGACCTTACATTAGAGCAGTTCAAAAAAACATTTGAAAAACATGGTATTGAACTTGTAACAATGGATACAGGATTTGATCCAAATTTTCACGAAGCAGTGATGCGCGTAGATAGTGAGGAACATGAAACAGGTGCAATTGTACAGGTTTTTCAAAAAGGGTATAAAATAAAAGAGAGAGTGTTGAGACCAGCAATGGTATCAATCGCAAATTAAAAATATATATAAGAGGGTGGTTCAGCTGCTCGTGAATTTTCTGCTAAGGAAAATATAGCTTTAGCGTAAAGAAAGGGACGTGTTCCTTTCTTGTAATTAAATATAATAGGAGAAATATAATATGTCAAAAGTAATAGGTATAGATTTAGGTACAACAAATTCATGTGTATCTGTTTATGAGAGAGGTGAAAGTAAAGTTGTTACAAATAAAGAGGGTAAAAATACAACCCCTTCAATTGTAGCATTTACAGATAAAGGTGAAGTACTTGTAGGTGATCCTGCAAAAAGACAAGCGGTGACAAATCCAGAGAAAACAATCTACTCTATCAAGAGAATCATGGGGCTTATGTGTGCAGAAGATGCAGCAGAAGAAGCAAAGAAAAGGCTTCCTTATCATGTTGTAGATAGAAATGGTGCTTGTGCGATTGAAGTTGATGGTAAAACATATACACCACAAGAGATCTCTGCAAAAGTATTGATTAAGCTTAAAGAAGATGCAGAGGCATTTTTAGGTGAAAGTGTTACGGATGCTGTTATTACAGTACCTGCATACTTTAATGATAGCCAGAGAAAAGCAACACAAGAAGCGGGAACAATTGCAGGTCTTAATGTCTTAAGAATCATCAATGAGCCAACTTCAGCTGCACTTGCCTATGGACTTGATAAAAAAGATGCTGAGCAGATTGTTGTTTATGATCTTGGTGGTGGTACATTTGATGTTACCGTTCTAGAAACTGGTGATAATGTTGTTGAAGTACTTGCAACGGGTGGTAATGCATTCCTTGGTGGTGATGACTTCGATAACAGATTGATTGATTGGTTAGTTGATGAGTTTAAAAGTGATAGTGGTATTGATCTAAAAGGTGACGTTATGGCACTTCAAAGATTAAAAGAAGCTGCTGAAAATGCAAAAAAAGAGCTTTCTGCTGCAACTGAAACTGAGGTAAATCTACCATTTATTACAGCAGATGCAACGGGACCTAAGCATCTTGTGAAAAAACTAACACGTGCAAAGTTTGAAGCACTTATTGATGATTTAGTACAAGAGACGATTGCAAAAATAGATTCTGTGATCAAAGATTCTGGTGTTTCTACCGGAGATATCAAAGAGATCGTTATGGTTGGTGGATCTACGCGTGTACCGCTTGTACAAGAGAAAGTAAAAGCATTCTTTAGTAAAGATCTAAATAAATCAGTAAATCCTGATGAAGTGGTTGCCATTGGTGCAGCGATTCAAGGTGCGGTTATCAAAGGTGATGTTAAAGATGTACTTTTACTAGATGTTACGCCACTTTCTTTAGGTATTGAGACATTAGGTGGTGTTCTGACAAAAGTCATCGAAAAAGGTACGACGATTCCTGTGAAAAAACAACAAACATTCTCAACGGCTGAAGATAATCAACCAGCGGTTACGATTCATGTAGTTCAAGGTGAGAGAGAGTTTGCTAAAGATAATAAGTCACTTGGTCAATTTAACCTTGAAGGTATTCCACCAAGTCCAAGAGGTGTACCACAAATTGAAGTAACATTTGATATCGATGCAAATGGTGTTTTAACAGTTTCAGCACAAGATAAAGCAAGCGGTAAACAACAAGAGATCAAAGTGACTGGGAGTTCAGGTCTTAGTGATGAAGAGATTGAAAAAATGGTGCAGGATGCAGAAGCAAATAAAGATGCTGATGCAGCTAGAAAAGAGGGTGTAGAAGCGAGAAATCAAGCTGACGCTCTTGTCCATCAAACTGAAAAGTCTCTTGAAGAGATGGGTGATAAGATTGAAGCAGCGGATAAAGAGAAAATTGAAGCAGCAGCTAATGAGCTTAAAGAGCTTTTAAAAGATGAAAATGCAACTAAAGATCAGATCGATGAAAAAGTAAAAGCATTAACTGAAGCGAGTCATAAATTGGCCGAAGCGATGTATGCTAAAGATCAAGATGGTGCAGCTGGCGGTGCTGATGCTGGGAAAAAGAAAAAAGATGACGATGATGTTATCGATGCAGAAGTAGAGTAATCATAAAGAGAGGTAAAAACCTCTCTTTATCTTCAATCATGAAAGAGATACACCCTTTTGATCCCATTATCGATGAGCACTCTAAGGTACTTATATTAGGTACATTCCCCAGTCTTGACTCTTTTAAATATCAATTTTACTATGCACATAAACGCAATCAATTTTGGAAAATTCTTTCGTCTATTTTTGGTGAGAAACTAGAGAGCGATAAGGCAAAAACTCTTTTTTTATTAAAACAGCATATTGCACTTTGGGATATTATCAGAAGTTGTGAACGTAAAAACTCAAGTGATAGTAATCTTAAAAATATCGAACCTCAAGCGATCAATATACTCCTACAAACTTACCCAAATATCAAAAAAATATTTTTTACCGGTAAAAAAGCACAACAGATTTACATGAAGTATTTTAAACAATTACCCATAGAAGTACAACTATTACCATCTCCTTCTCCAGCGTATGCAGCAATGCGTTTTGAGGAGAAAAGAGAGATCTATAAAAGAGTTCTACTTTATTAAGAATTAATAAAAAATATAATATAATTACTTAATGAAAAGTTAAGGAGTGTATATGAATAAAGCTGAAAATG
>JAHZKW010000073.1 GCA_022600175.1 Campylobacterota bacterium | reverse complement strand
CATGTGAGGTTAATATTTTAATAACTTATAAATTTTATAAATTATTATTGAATGAGTAAAAAAGTAGCACTTATAGGGAATTTATGAAAGATATTGCAATAAAAAGAAAAAACAATAGTTTTAAAGGTGGTTAATCAACCTTTAAAACTACATCGCTCCTAAATTCATAGAGAAGATAGGTAGTAACATCGCCACAACGATAAATCCTATCATCGCACCTACAAAAAGGATCAAAAGCGGCTCCATAAGAGATAAAAAGAGATCAATCTTGCTACGATTCTCTTCAAAGTAGAGATTTGCAAGATTTTCCATGACCATTGCTATCTCGCTTGTCTCTTCCCCTAAAGCGATCGCCTGCACAAAAGATTTGTCGATATCTTTTCCATGTTTAGAGAGTGAACTAGAGAACTTCTTACCCTCGACTAGATCTTTTGAAGCACTCACAAATTGCTCTCTTATCGCCACATTATCGAGGATATTACTCGCGAGCTTCACCGCATGGACAAATGTCACACCAGAGCGAACCAAGACAGAGGTGATATATGAAAAACGTGCCAACTCAAAAGTTTGTATGATCTTTCCAAAAAGAGGAAGTCTGAGTAAAAACTTATGATAAGCAAACTTAAAACTGCTACTGGTTTTGACCATATACCCAAATACAATCGACATGAGCATAATCGCCACAGCGATCACTAACCAATATGCTCCTAAAAAATCACCTAATGCAATGACAAACTTTGTGATACTAGGTAGTTCTTGTTTTAACTGGGTAAACATCCCTGTGATCTTTGGTACAACAGTGGTCAGCATAAACGCCACCATCAACACAGAGATGATGACGATAAAAGCAGGATAGATCAAGGCTTGTTTGACCTTACCTGCGACTTTATCACCCTCTTCTACAAAACGTGCCATTTCAAAAAGCACTTCGCTAAGACTTCCACTCTCTTCTGCAACTTTGATAGATTGCTTATAAAATGGAGGAAGCTCAATGATCTCTTGAGACTCTAACGCCACATAGTAACTCTTCCCCTCATCCATACTCGTTTCAAGTGAAGTTAAAAAATCAACGAGGATAGGATCTTTCTCATACTGTAGCTTTGCCAATCGAATAACATTGACAATAGGGATACCAGACCTAAGATAAATCGCAAGATTACGTGAAAGTGCAGCCAAGTGCTTGGCTGAAAGAGTATGTTTTCTCTTAAAGTTAAACTTTTTAAAGATAGACTCACCAGACTCGTTAATCCGCTCGTAAATAATCCCTTTGGCTTTGAGCTTACGTTTGGCTTCATCAAGATCTATAGCCTCTATACGTGCTTTAACCCTTTGTCCACTCTTATCAAATCCAACGTATTTAAATATCAATCTTTCAGTCCCACACGAATAATCTCTTTAAGCGAGGTTTCCCCAGCAACATAAAGATCAAGTAACTGTTCATGTATGAGTCGCATCCCTTTGTTACGCATCGCTTCTCTGATCTCAAAATCAGTCAATTTATCTTTGAGCATATGCTTTACTTCATCATCCATAATCAAAAGCTCACCCACAGCCTGTCGACCTGCAAATCCAGTATAGTTACACTCTTTACATCCTTTTGGATCATAAACTTCTATCCCGTTAGCAAGACCAAACTCTGTAGCAATATCTTCAGGTACTTCTGCTTGAACTTTACATGAAGGACAAAGTTTTCGCACAAGTCTCTGTGCTAAAACACCGAGTAAAGAGGAACTTATCAAAAAGTCATCTACACCCATATCTACAAGCCTAGTAATCGCTGCTGCAGTATTGTTTGTATGCAGCGTAGAGAGCATCAAGTGTCCAGTCAGTGCTGCTTGAATCGCAATCTCAGCAGTCTCTTTATCTCTGACTTCCCCTACCATCACGATATCAGGATCTTGACGCAGGATCGATCTCAATCCTGCTGAGAATGTCAAACCTGTTTTTGTATTGACTTGAATTTGGTTGATATTGTCAGCTTTATACTCCACTGGATCTTCAACAGTGATAATATTTTTATCAGGTGTAGCAACCAATTGTAAAAAAGTATGTAAAGTGGTTGATTTACCACTTCCAGTAGGACCAGTAACCAAAATCATCCCATGTGCATGTTCGAGCAGTTTTTCAAAATCATGTGTTAATGACTCAGAAAATCCAAGCATTTCTAAAGTAGGAATCTCTGAGGACTCACTCAGTATCCGCATTACCACACGTTCACCATGATATGTAGGTAAGCTTGAAACCCTTATATCAAGCCCTTTACCTGCGATCTTTACCTGTGTCCGTCCATCTTGTGGTACTCTCTTTTCAGAGATATCTAAGTTAGAGATAACTTTGATACGACTAATCACTAAACCAATGATATTTTTATCTAAGTCTACATGTTTGACCAATACACCATCGATACGAAAGCGTACCACACCACGCATCTCATGTGTCTCAATATGAATATCCGAAGCGCCCCGTTTGACAGCTTGATAAAAAAGAGAGTTTACAAACTTGATAATAGGTGCAGACTCTTCACTCGTGAGGATATCACTACTGTTTTTTAAAAAGTCAGTAAGAGAGATCTCCTCTTCTAACAGTTCACTTTCACTCTCTTCATTGATCGACCCTGATAACTCTTTATCTGTTTTGATTTCTAAATAACGATGATATAAACGCTCATAAGAGTCACTATCTACAAACGCTAGTGGATAAGAGACTCCTAACTTTGACAAAAGGTTAAACCCATCACTGAGTTGTGTTTGTGAAAGGATGATATAGACATCCCCCTCTATCTTAGTAAATAGCAGTGCATTTTTCACGCAGAGATCATGATCAATATTTTCAATCAACTCTGGATGAAGATCTAAGTCGGAGAACTCTTGAATATTACTTAACTGCATCTACGACCTTTAAAAATCAGGATTGATCATCTGTTCACTATGGATCTCATGACCATTAGCATCTACATAGATCTTAAATCGATTTCCATACTCATCGATACGGTAATAGTAATCTGAAGCATTGATCACAGGGCTTTGTTCTTGTACCACAATCTCTGGTGCAGAATTATGTCCAATCCGCGCTCCTGCAAGTTGCTTACGATCAAACTCTAGAGCAAGTTCATTTTCCAAAAGTTCCATTCTCCCCAATATCTCTTTAATCGTTGCTAAATCTTCACTTCTTTTAACAATATAGGGTGTCAACATGATCACTAAGTTTGATTTACTCTTTGCTTTCGCAGTATGACGAAATGGTATCCCTAAGATCGGGATATCACCAAGAATTGGAATCTTACTGACATTGTCTGTCTCTTTATCTTTGGATAATCCACCAATGATCACAGTCTCTCCATTGGTTACAATTGAGACTGTTTCAACTTCACTTTTAGTCGTTGTCGGAAGTCCTACCGTACCACCTACAACATCTTCAAGACTTGCTTTCACTTCTAGTGAAACTTTATCATCTGCTGAAATCCTAGGTTTTACTTTGAGTGTCAAACCGATATCTTCTCTCGTATAACTATTTTGTGTGAGTGCCGTGGTACTAGAGGCAGTTGAACTTTGACTAAGTACAGACTCTGTTCTTCCAGAGTATAAAGAGGACTCTTTATTGTTGACACATAATATAGAGGGTTCTGAGACGATAGAAGCTGCACCATTATTTCTAAAGAGTGACATCGTTACCCCTAGCGCAAGTGCACGATCAAGGTTTTGAATCAAGTTCGTATTACTTGCTGTTAAACTTCCTAAAAGTGAATTAAAACTTGTAACAGGACTTAAGTCACCCCCTAGCGAACCACTAAATCCTAAAATCCCTGATGTCGTGATCATACCACCACCGATACCATACTTCGCACCAATCTCTGAAGCCTTATCATCACTAAACTCAAAAATACGTGCTTTCACATAAACTTGCTGTCGCTCTACATCAAGACGCTCAACAACTGCTTTCATCTCTTTGATCTCACGCTCAGTTGCATAAACGACCACTGCATTAAGCTCTGCATCCACTGTCACAGTTGGTTTATCTTTACCAATAATACTTGGAATTGTTTGGGTATCTGTTGTTTGGGTTTGTGTTTGTGTATTTCCAGCTTTTGTATCTTTAGCGATATTCTCAATAGGTGTAGCTACATTAGTATTTGTGATTACTTGTTCTTCATGCTTGATACTTTGTGCAAAACTTTTATCTGTGAGTAGTTTCTCTAAGGTTTTCACAATCTCTACCGCATCTGCATTTTTCACATAGATGATCTCCATACGCTTATCAACTGTCTCATTCTCTTTATCCAAAACTTTGATCTTAGGGACCAACTGTCGGATATTTTTTCTATTTCCAACGACAATGACCGAATTGGTCGCTTCATCAGCAAATACATCAACTTTTTGTGTCTCAATCTTTTTATCAAAAAGTAAATTTGCCAACTTTTGTACTTTTGGTGCAACTGACTTCGCGTCTGCATTGTGGAGTGTAACAAACTGTGCTTTTGAACGCTCACCATGATCGAGTTTATAGATCAAATCTCTAATACTTTTGATATTTGAAGGAAAATCTGATACCACAACGGCATTATTCTCATAAGAGAGGGTAATTTTTCCATATTTACTCAGTAAAAAGTTAATCTGTCTTAAGATCGTTCTGACATTAAGATTTTTCACATGAATGACTGTTGTTTGAAGTTCACTGATATCTGAAGTACCATAAGTTGGTGGTGCAGTTTTAACGGCATCTG
>JAHZKW010000072.1 GCA_022600175.1 Campylobacterota bacterium | reverse complement strand
TGCAAAACAATCTTCTAAATCATCAAAAAAGTACAGAGCTGCTTGAAAAGCAGACAAAGATACTACAAAAAGAAAAAAGTGAGCTAGAGACACTCCTGAATGAAAAAGAAGCGATGTTTTTACAACATGAATCACGTGCTAAAACATTAAAAGAAGAGTCTTATGAACTCAAAAACACATTAAATGACCTAGAGTCATTAACCCAAGAGTATAAAAGTGCCAATGAAATTCAGCAGAAAAAAATTATAGAGCATGAACATGTACAACAAAAAAGACATACAAAATACTTAGAAAAAGAGAAATCTCTGCTTCGTGAAAAAGAGGCAATGATGCAGACATTAAAGGCAAAAAATCAAGAGCTTGAGAAGATCACGCAACTCAATAGTGATCTACAAAGGCGTGTTGAAACAATTTCAAAAACTTTTGAAGAGAACAAAGAGATAATAGAAACACTCAATGCAAAAAGTGAAGAGGCCAAAGCACTTGTCGAAAAAAATGAAGCGTTACAACAACTCACTAATACAATACAAAATGAACTTACTGATAAAAATAAATTGGTCGAAACGCTAGAAGCTCAACATGCACAAATCACTGAAACACTTGAGACAAAAGAGAGTGAAATTACGCAAAATGATCTCACCATAGCCACACTAGAAGAGAAGATATCAACACTTCAAGAGAGTGCAAACAAGAGAGAGACAGATACAAAAATAGAAGTAGAAAATAGTCAAAAGTATCAAATTGTAGAACAAGAACTCGCAGATATAAAGCAACAGTTGAAAGAGAAAGATGATACGCTACAAAAGATGCAAGAGCAGCTACAAAAAAAAGAAGAAGATATAAAAAGATATCACCACTTAGAACAAGAGTTTACTACAATACAAAAAGAGAAAGATGATAGATTACAAAGTATCCAAGAGCAACTACATCAAAAAGAGGATATTCTACTTCAAACACAAGAAGAGGCAAATCTTAAAGAACAGAAGTTGGCAAAAGAGCTTCAAGAACAACAGGCAAAACTAACAAGTATCGTAGAGAATAAAGTCAATAGAAATACAACAAGTAACACAATAGAATCAAAACCTACACAAAATAAAAAAGGGTGGGGCTTTGGTAGTTTAGGTCTTCTCAAAAAAGCTAAAGATAAATTGATTCATAGTGATAGCGACAAAAGTACAAATCAAGGTACCATCGAAACACGTGAAGAGAAAATTGCCCTCTATAAGGAGGATATCTTAAAACAGTATGGTAGTGTTGATACAAATTTATTACATCGACTCGTAACAAGTTTAGGTCCTTCAATCTATGGAGAGCGTGTTGAAACCATCGATTGTGATAAAAAAGATGAACTCTTACGTATCAAAGAGAGCTTTCTTAGAGGAAGACTTGTACTTAAAGAGAGTGATGAATCACTGGATAAAACCATCGAAGAGGTGTGTGCAAAGATGCAGTCAGCAAAACCAAAATATAGAGCGACATTTTACTATATGTTAGTGAAATCATTTAAAAAAGAGGCTTCACTCTTTTAATACATAAAAGATACCGGTATCAATCTATTGTGATACCGGCATTTAAAGGTAGTTATTTACGATGTTCTAATAGTACATCATATCTTGGGTAAACAAATGTTGTGTTTCTCTGTACAACAACCTTCTCTTTATCATCAACAGCATATGCCTTAATTGTAATTGGAATTGGTGTATCTTTTTTATTATCTTTAGCAAGCTCTTTGGTTGTACTCAATACAACAACTTTTTTAGACTTTGCTCCTGCTCTTAATGTAAAAGCTTTATCGGGTCTTTCGATCTTAATATCATCACGTCCAACCACTTCAAAAAAGTATTTATGATCTTTATTTTCTGTATTTTGGAAAAGGAATGTATACGCATTCACCACTCTCTGCCCATCATCTTTTACCTTATAAAGCTGTGTTGTTCTATTAATATTTAACAACATATACTCTTTAGTTGAACCCATCCAGAAAAGTCCTACAAGTGCAATTGTCAAAGCAACACCATAGGCAATCGTTCTAAAGCGAATAAACTTTGGTTTGCGCTCCTCTTCTACTGCACTATAACTTGTCCATGTAATCAAAGACTCTTTACCAAGCGCACCCATCACTTCTGTACAGGCATCAGCACACTCAAGACAGTTAATACACTCTAACTGTGTACCTGCTTTAATATCAATATGTGTAGGACAAACACGTACACAGGCATCACAATAGGTACACTCATTGCTCTCATCGACTGAGAGAAGCTCTTTTTGTGTATTAACAAGTTTAGTTTGTTGATCATCTGCATAGATATGCCCACCACGATGTGTATTATAGATCGTTTGGATCGTCTCTTCATCATACATGACTGATTGTACTCTAGCATATGGACATACATAGATACAAAAGTCCTCTTTAAGCTTAATCACATCATAAATCAAAAAGAGTGCTAGTACAAAAATTGTCCCCATCATGACACCATGATCACCTGGATTTTGAAGGTACTGGAAAAATTCTTCTGGCGGGACAAAGAACCATACAAAATTTGCTGCAGCAACAAACGCTAATACAGTCCAAATGAGCATTGCAACAGCTTTTTTAAAATACTGTCCTTTGGGTTCTTTTTGTTTATTTTGGATACTTCGTCTAATGCCTAAAAGTTTGGTCTCAATGAGATCTCTATAGATAATTCTAAAAATAGTTTGAGGACAAAGCCACCCACACCAAATACGACCAGCCAATGTAGTCAAAAAGAAAACACCCAAAAAGCCAAATATCAATAAAAATGGCATCATATAAAGCTCTTGCATATCAAACTTTGTAAAGAAAAGATGAATCTGTTTATGGTCAAAATTTAAGAGAAAAAAGTGTGCTCCATTGATCTTTATCCATGGAATAATCAATGCAAATAGTGTCACTGCGATAAAGGTATAATACCTTTGAAATCTATAAGGTACCCAACCTTTAAGATACTCTTTCATTCTCTCTTTTTTACTTTTTTTAGCAACTGCCGCTTCAGCCATGTTAACCTTCCTTTTTAGACTTTTTTATCAATCAATGGACACTCATTTGGATCTGGAAGCACAAAAACTTGACTTTGCGTTTTAGTGTGCCTTTGATGCACTTTTGAGAGTGCAATCTCTTTAAGCGATCTAGAGTTGATATAATCTTTTAACGAGCTTCTGCTCACCTCTAATCTTTTTGCAATTTCACTCACAGTAAGATCTTCTTGAATCATAGTAACGATCTGACTTTTGTACTTATCAAATTTTGATTTTGAAATACTCCCCTTAGGTCTGCCCATCTGTTTTTTTTGTGAGATTAGATTACGTTCGCGCTGTTCTGAAAGTAGATTGACCATCACACCCAACGGAATATCGTTGTTTATGATAAGTTCTTGTTTACAGATATGCACAATGATCTCATGACGTAAAATACAGTCAAACACTTTAGCAAGCTCTCCCACTTTTTGACTAAATACCCATAAATCATAAATAAGTATCGTATCACCAGCAGTCATTGAGTGTAGTGTCTTTAAAAGATCTTGACGATTCTCCAATCTTTGTGAAGATAAATCATTATCAATCTCTGTCATCTCTATAGCAATTGCATTTTCATTTGCATATGCAATGATAAAACTTTGTTGTTCTGATGTTGAGAACAGTTTATTTTTACCTCTTAAAAATGCAATGACCATAAAATTCTCCCTTGACGATAAAAGTATAGCAAAATGTGACGTATTTAGTCAATACTTTATATAGTATTATCGTCAAATTGAAGAAAAAGTATAATTTTTATAAGAGAGTAGCGTTTAAACGCTACTCATTAGTGAAGATTAATAGGTTTGCTATATTTTTCAAGCGCAAGTTTAAGATCATAGTCAAATGATTCTTGAGAATCATTTGAACGGACAATATTATCATTTTGTGTTAATAACTGTTCAAAATTTTCAGCACTTAAAGGCTTACCAAAGTAGTAACCTTGAAGGGTATCACAACCTCTTTGTGTTAAGTACTCATATTGGTATACCTCTTCAACACCCTCTGCAACGACAGAAAGTCCCAGACTATGGGCCATAGCAATCACTGTATTGACAATAATCTTATCATTCTCATCTGATTGAATATTTCGAATAAAAGATTGATCAATTTTCAGTGTATTGATAGGTAACCGCTTGAGATAATTTAGAGAAGAGTACCCTGTACCAAAATCATCTATTGAGATATTTATCCCTTTTTCTTGGAATGACTTTAACACTTTAGACGCGAGGTCAATATTCTCCATCAAAACACTCTCAGTCAACTCTAACTCTAACTGGTAAGGGTTAAACCCTGTCTCTTTTAAAATGGTATCAATTTGTGAAGTTAGTCTACTTTGTAACAGTTGAATACCTGAAATATTCACCGCAATCTTGAGATCACTATACCCTTTATCATGCCACTGTTTCATTTGTGAAATTGCGTTTTGCAGTACAATTTCTCCAATCTCTAAAATCAAACCTGTATCTTCAGCCACAGGAATAAAGTCTAATGGCGGAATACTTTTTAAGTCTGCTCCCGTCCATCTTACTAGTGCTTCTGCACCTACAATTTTACCACTTTTAGCATCTATTTGCGGTTGATACTCCACAAAAAATTCTTTCTCTTTTAATGCACGTCTTAAATTTGACTCTAACACTGTTCTATTAGTAATTTCATCAAAAAGCTCAGCTTTAAAAAATTGGAAATTGGTTGTTTTACTCTCTTTACTCTTCAGCATCGCCATATTTGCCAATTTCAGTAAAATTTTTGCATCATTTGCATCAGATGGGAAAAAAGAGATTCCCATATTTAGATTTAAAAAGAGTTCAGTCTCACCCACATGAAAAGGTTTTTGAAAAAGTGCATTGACCCTTTGTGCTATCGTACCAGCATCAAGTTCATTTTGTACATTTTCAAAAAGTAAAACAAACTCATCTCCACTAAATCGTGCAATTGTATCAGAATCTCGAAGCTCAGAATGAAGCCTCTCAGCAACAGATTTTAATAACTCATCTCCAGAAGCATAACCAAGTGTGTGATTAATCGTTTTAAAATTATCTAAATTGAGATACATCGTAATCATCTTTTGATGATGTCTTGCAGCTCTATTAATCGCATTTACCATTCTATTTTGCAACAAGTTTCTATTAGGAAGGTCGGTAAGACTATCGTAATTTGCTAAATACTCTAAACGCTCTTGTGCAGAGTTCTGACTATCTTTTGAGACATCCCCCACTAAAAGCATCGTACTAGACTTTGTTTCATAGTTATTGACAAAAGTCTGTTCCCAATGGACAATTTTTTTGATTCCATTTTTACATAAAATAGGAAGATCACTTTTAAGTCTCACACTTTTTGACTTAAAAGATCGCTGAATTTGTCCCATCGTCTTCTCTTTATAACTATGAGGTACAAAAAGTTCAACAAAATTTCGTTCAATGACATCCTCTTTTGTATAGCCTAGTAACTGCTCTGCAAAAGGGTTAAAATCTTTTATATAACCATTTTTATCTAAAGAGATGACCAACATTTTCGAGTTTTCTGAAAGATCTACCTCAGCACGACCAACAAGTTCATGTAATCTATTGACATGTTGTATTTTTGTGGTACTAAGCGCAATATGATGATAACTCACTTTTTTTACATCTATATTTAAAAAAAGTGAATTCACATAGACTCTTGTACTAATACCATCAGACTTTTGATACTCAACTTCTTGACCAAAAACTGCTTTTTTTTCATCAAACTCTGCGATAAAAACTTCTCTTTGATACACTGGTACTATCAACTCTTCAATCTTACGACCAAGTGCTTCAGGCTTTTTATAACCATAAAGGTCTTCACTTGCACTATTCCATTCAGTAACAAGACGATTTTCATCTGTTGAGAAATATGCGATATTAGAGACATTATCAAAAAAAGTCTCTTTGGCATCATGCTTTTTAAGCTCTAAAATAAGCTCTTCTTTGGTGATTTTATTCAAATCCATTATAATTTCCTAATGTTTGCAAACTAATATTGAGTATATATCGTCATTTAAGTTAGGAACTTTAGTTAAATAATTTATTATTTTTTATAGATAGATTAGATTATTTGTATATTGTAGTTAGAAAATCGCTTGCTAATTATCAAAAACATGAAAAATAGGTGGGTATCAAAAAATCTACCCTAAAATGTTATAGTGTAATAATTTCACTTTCATCAGCATCACCATCAATATCTATTGTTTGCGTATTGACAGAAGTTTGACCATCTAAAATCTCAGAAACTATAGATGAGTCTTTTTTAATTATCATGACATCTCTGCCATTAATCACTATCTGAACATCCAGTCATAACAAGTAAAAATGTTATATCTCCTATTTTTTCTCGGGATTGATTGGTAGTTTGATAAGATGTTCAGGTATTGCACTCGCCTCATCAAACTCCATCACTCTAATATGTGTTATCGTACTATTCTGTTCAACAACGACCTCATTTTCTATGGGTTCAACCTGAGATGGAACCATATCTTCTGGTAGTTGTACTCCTTTTTGCGTAGAATCCTTCACTTTGTGTAAAGGTTCTTCAGCATTACCACATCCATATAACATCACAACTAAAAATAATATTATTAACCATGTAAAGCTTTTCATTTGTATACCCATAATGCACTGTTTTGAGGTACCTCTGTCAATAAGATACCTTTTGTAGATAATTCATCCCTATAATGTCCATATGGAGAGTATCCTCTCCACACCCCATCTATAGAGGACCATACAATCTCTGTATTATCAAAAATAGAGAAATCCTTGATAGATTCTAATGCGGCAATGATCGACCATCCATTTTCAAGTGCATCAATAGTGACTTGATCTAAACTAGGGAGTGTGATGAGTTCTTGATCTTTTCGATAGGTATTAGCTTTTTTAATCGCAGCATAAACATCAATGAGACCATACCCAACATGACTGTTTTTGGAATATTTAACATTATAAGGGTCATCCACATCTAAAGCATAACTATAGTCATAAGTAAAAGTACCATCTGTAAAATTTCCTTCACCTACCTTTTTAACTGTAGAGTAGATGATATCCATCACCTGCGCACGTGTAAGGTCAGGGTTTGCTTCAAGTATCAATGCAATACAACCTGATACAATAGGTGCTGAAAATGATGTTCCTGTCACAAAACCTTTTTCACCTTCTTCAAATCCATCTTCACCTACTAAATCTAATGAAACAAAGTTAGTCGGTGCAACCAAGTCTAACTTGTCTCCATAAGTACTAAAACCTGACCTTCTACCGTTTGACTCTATAGAACCAACAGAGATGACAAAAGGAAGTGCTGCTTCTTTCCCTAACTGTAAAGAACCTTCATTACCCGTACTAAAAACAATAAAAGCGCCTTTACCATTTCGTCCCTCTTCAGCAACTTCAAGCAAAACATCCTCTATCGCTTCATCTAAGATATCTACCGTTCCCCATGAACAGTTGATAATATCAACACCTTTATCTAAAGCACTATAGAACATCTCAATATAGCTTTCAGAAAAATATGCCGTATCTTCTATCTCAAAAAGTCCATTCAAACCTATTAAATAAGCATCAGGAGAAACTCCCATAATGCCGTAATTATTGTTTCTATTTGCAGCAATCACACCAGCTACTGCTGTACCGTGGAAATCACCTGTTGTATCAGGAGAAATATCTCTATTTTTACGATAGATATTATAGGTATCAGAAAAACGAAGATCAGGATGTTGCAGTGAAAATGCACTATCAATCACAGCAATTTTGATATTTTTACCTGTATAATCTTCATCTATCGCTTCTAGAATATTAGGGTCAATATCTTCTACTGATTGAATTGTGGTAAAAACACCTTCACTATAAGCACTCGCTTCAAACCCTCCACGATTATGTATCTGCCAAAAACTCTCATCTGCATAACGAAACACATCATCATAGTATTTATAGTAATTTACCGATCCTTCTTCATCCAATCGGGAATTGGTATCCTCCATATCATGAGCGATCACTCTAGTATGCATTTTAATATGATGATTTTCAATACTCTCAGGAACAATCAAAGCACTATTTTTCACTGTTTTGATAAATGAAGGCTGTGCATATTTCACATCTTCATTTTCATAGATATGCTTTGCTGTATTCAACACATTTGTGATTTTTGGTACTTCAAAGATATATATTTTTCTCATTTTTTTAATAACAGTGATATTATAATCAGATGCTATTTTCTTAATATCAGGTGTTTTTTTAAATTTTACTATCACTCTATTGGAAACTTTGATTGTTTGATTGTTTTCATCTGTATAAGTTATACTTTTTCTAGTTTTATTTGTTTCATTATTTTCATAACTCGTTTGATCTAAACTGCTAACTCTTGTTAACGTAACTAACTTCCCTTTGTAATAATAAGAGTCTGTTATAACAGTATTATTTAGCTCTTTTTTTTGTTCTGTTTTATTTAAATCTAAAAGGTTATTAGCATTTAATGTATAACAGATCAACGCAAATAGTATTAAAGTAGTTTTTTTCATCTTATTATCTTAAATTATACTGATCAATCAGTACATTAATCTCTTCAGCAGTATAAATTAACTCATTACTTGATACTCTTTTTACGGATGATAATGTACTTATTTCATCTTCATAATAAAAACAAAGATCTTGTTGATTATTTGGATTATCTGCAAGCAAAGCTCGCTCTCTCATCTCACCTATATGAAGATAAACACCTGAATCATATATATTTGTTTCTATATTTAATTTACTTTCTGCATGATACCAAGTACCTTCACGTCCTTTTTTTCTTTTAGTTGAACAAAGCTCAACATATACAGGAACAATATAGCTATACTTATGATGTTCAGGATCAGATGTAACTTCTGCTTTATAATGAATTCCTATAAATTCTTGAATCATTGTGTTATTATTTTCAACTTTTTCGAAATAACGATTTAATAGTGATTTATAAGGAATTGTATACTTTTGCTCTATTTCTACAATACTATCTATTGTCATATTACCATTTTTTACCAACTTAATAGACTCAGTTGGTTTTCTATCTTGACAACCTGTCAAAGAGAGTACAATTATTATAAGGGTGATTAAAAGCTTTTTCACCTTAATACCTCATACGCATCCATCACACTATTAATCTCTTCTGCAGTATATGTGAGTATATTACTACTATATTTATAAAATGTGCTCATATTTTCTGTCGTATATCTTACAAAAAGACATAAATCTTTTTGTTCATTTTGATCTTTAGCAATATACCCTAGTGCCTCTAAAGCTTCAATCGAAAAATATGCCCCATAAAGTGACTCATTCACAACAGGATATTCAACATATTGTACACCATCATGGGCAGGATATTTTTCAAAATTATCATATTCTAATGATGAATCACAAGGCAGTAATACCATCCCAATTATATTATCTTCTTCATCAAGTAAATTAACATAAAAAGATAACCTATATGTCTTCTCCAAAGCCTCATATGTCAATTCACCTGTATAACCATAATCTTTTTTCAAAGATGCTTTTGGATCACCCCCTGAAAGTAGACCAAACTCTGA
>JAHZKW010000071.1 GCA_022600175.1 Campylobacterota bacterium | reverse complement strand
TTCCCTCTTTTAATGCTTTTTCACCAAGAAGTTTTTTCTCAATTGCCTGATCAATAATTTTTTTTTGCTGCTCTTTTGTCATCTGCGCAAAGTTTGCACCAGGGATTACTTGTAAAATAGCACCTATCTCTTTTTCAGTAATATCACTTCCATTAACAGTTGCATATGTCTTTGCATGTATTGTTGATGCCAGTAGTGAAACTGCTACCATTGAACTTAATATATATTTTTTCATTAAAATCCTTTTTTAAAATTAGCCATTACTATAGTTAATCTTTGCTAACAAAAAGCAAATAATGGCAAAATATTTTCAAAAATATTCGTAACTTTTGCATATGAACTATAATTAAGTAATACTTTACCCTAATACAACTGTAAATTTTGCTCCATCTTTCACATTTTCTACAAACAAGCGCCCCTTACAACTATTCTCAATAATAAACTTAGACATGTAAAGTCCTAACCCTGTTGCATTGTTAGCATCATGTGTGGTATAGTAAGCATCAAAAATACGCTCAATAATTGCACTATCTATACCCCCTGCATTATCTGAAATCTCAATAATTATCTCCGCATCTTTCTCTTTTGCTAACAGTAAGATCATAGGGGTTTCAATCTCTCTTTTCACTAAAGCATTTTCAGCATTTTTCAAAATATTAATTAACACTTGTATCACTTCATTTGCATAAGTTTTGAGTTTTAAATCTGGATCACAGACGATATCTACCTCTATATTATATTTAGAGAACGAGGGAGAGAGAATAAAGTGTGCTTTATTTAAAAGATTGGCAACTATCACCTCTTCTTTTTTCTTTGAAGGTTTAAAAAAGTTTGTAAAATCATTGATCGTATCAGAGAGGTGTTTAACATACTCCTCAATTTTTGTTAAAGAAGTTAAGAAAAAATCAGGATTATATTTATCTAACTCTATTTTCACTTGCAATCCCGTAGAAGTAGCACTAATCGCACTTAAAGGTTGTCTCCATTGATGGGCAATCATACTCATCATTTCACCCATCTGTGCCAACTTACTATTATGTATCAAAATAGAATCTTTATTACGGTTTTTTTGTACCTCTTCTTTGACACGTTGCTCTAATTTTTGATTTAATTCTTGTAACTCTTGAGAAGAGACTTTCGCAATATTTGTTAACGCTTTGGTGATTTCCAAATTGCTCTCAAGATTTTTATAATCTGACTTAAAACGTACCTCCACCTCTTGAAGTGTTGGATTTTCTGAAAGCACTAAACAGGTCATACTTTGATTTAGAAAAAGTGTATTATCTGCATTTGAAAAAAATTCACCATAGCCAAAAAAACCAGCATTTGTACCAAGCATTTTATATGGCTCTATCTCAGCATAAGCAATATTTTGTAAAAACCTTCTACGTCCAGCAGAAGCATAGATGAAAAGTGTCTCTCTTGGCACCTCTTTTGCAATATATTTAATAATATTTTGTGTATTTGAAAGCATCTTCTCAGCATTTCCAAAAGCAATCTGAACACTCTCACCTTGATCCATCTTTGCAGCAAAGATTAAAGATCCATCTTTTGGATTAGAGCGTACTGAACGTGCGATAAATCTCCCACTCTCTTTATCTTTTAAGACAAAAGGAAATTGTAATCCACTAAGAGGAAGCTTTTGTGCAATTGCATCCCCTAAATACTTCTTATAGAGACGATATACAGACATCTTATCAACGGTAAAAATACGATTATCTTTTGATTTAGTGATTTTAAACTCACGCCCCACAGGTTCCCACTCTGAAGTGTAACGGTTGAGAGCGGTTAATTGTTCTCCATTTAAAGTAGCAACAACAATACCATTGGGTACAATTGTCTCTTGATCAAAGACCAAGCCACCATTGAAACGTCCACCATCACCACTAAGCCCTCCAGAGATCACAATATCGCTACGTACACTCTTAATACCTTCAAGCACTTTCTGGGCATCTATATTTTGTGCTGAAGCAAAAATGATCATCGCTTTGGTTTTCGTATCAACGACCGATTGTGCTAACTTACTCCCTGCCTCAAAACTATCATCCACGTCATCAAGTAGCTGGGTTTTAAGATAAGAGTGATCAAAAAGGGTAATAGATATCACGGTATTTGAAGTAAGTATTCTACCTTCTATCGCCTCACCGTCAGTCGTAGTACCTATAATTTTTGCACTAGGAAGTATCTCACAAAGGAGTGATGTGATACGTTTGATCTTATCAGTATCATAGAGATGCGTAAATACCTGAATCAAAATATCTTGCGAATCTGTGATCTGATTCTCATAGATAAAGTCTCTAAGTTTTGCATCACTTCTAAAGCGAATATTGAATGTTTTCATAAAGCACAACAGCCTTGAAAGTTAAAAATCTTAAACTAATAGGCTATTGTATTAAAAATTTTATAATATTTTACTAAAAACGTTAAATAATTATAAAATTTAAGATGTAGGGATACTTATTAAAAATATATTTTGTCCATTATCAAAATAAGTTTTGATATCTGCATTCATACTCACCAGCGCATTTTGCACCTTTTTAGGGATCATTTGCTGCATCATATCTTGTTTCTCTTCATTCTCTTTTTTATTAAAAAGCTTTGTCACAAGTTTACTATCTTCTTTAGCAGAGTTAAATGCTGTAGCAATCATCTCAATCTTAATATTGCTCTCTAATCTGTACAATTTAACATCTAGACGTATTTGACCATCATCTAAATAACTCTCCAAAATACCTTTAACTGTATCATTGAGTGCATCTGCAGAAACTTTGGTATAAAATAGTGAAGCATCGCTATTAAAGTTATGATCAATTGCTTGATCATTTAAAGTGATCTTTAAACTAGAGGCTCTTTTTTTCAGGAGTTGTGCAATGAGGAAATAGATATTAATACTATCTTGTTGCTCTTGTATATTCATCTCTAAACTTTCAAGAGGCACTTCAAAAGTTTCTAACAACCTTTGAATACCACTTGCAATCTCCTGTTTATGTGGTGTAGTCTCAAGTTTGTCGATAGCATTTTGTAAGGTATGAAGATCAACATTTATTTTTTCCAATTGATGCTTACTAAACCTAGATGCTGGAATATGGATATAGTGATTTGAGAGTTTAATGATATATATCTCTTTGTTAAAAAGGTTAATCTTTTCAACCGTAACATTAAAACTATATTTTTTTGCTCTATTATTAATGGTGATTAAAAAATTAAAATCTTGTGCACCTGTCACCAAATCTATCCATGTGGAACTATGATGATTATTCAGATAGTTAGGGTCCTTGATGACAGGGATAAACCGCTTTAACAAACGTCTGTTATTGATCACCCTGTTAAAAAGTGAGTGTTGTCCAAAGAATTTGATAAAATTTTTGTTAGACTCTACAATCTGATTTTTCTGCTTATCATAAACAAAGAGAAGATTTTCATCAATATCTAAAAAGCTTTGATAAATCTTTAAGAACTCTTTTGCTTCACTGATTTTTGTATCAATCATATTCTCAAAAACAGAACCACTTAAAAATTTAGAGTGTTGATTTTTCAAAATAGAGTGAATACGTGTTTTAAAAATCATATTATCGATAGGCTTTTTCACAAAATCAAGATTATCATCACTGAGACTTTCATACTGTCTCTCTTTATAATCTTCAGTTAAAAGCATCACTTTAGGAACATCTTTTAAAATATGATTACGATTTAATCTATTAATCACTTCATAACCGCTAATCGTTGGTAACGTATCATCAACAATGATTAAATCTAAAGAGAGATAACTCACCACTTTTAAAGCAGCTTTAAGATTACCAGCCTCATAAACTTTAAAATCTCCTAACTCATGTAAGAGTTTATTCACTAAAAAGATATCAAGTGAGTTTTGACTAATTAATAAAATTTTATACTTTTTGCTCTCATGTTCACGATGAATCGAAAGATTATCATCAAATTTTATTTTTTCATATGCGTCTATTGACATAGTCTATCCTTGCGCTATTTTACTCTATATCGACATAATGAAAATATTTTTTTACTAATTTTGACTTTTGTTATTAAAAATTTTATCTATGATACTTTTTGTTATATTTTTTAAAAATCCTTCATTTTTATCTTTATAGACTATTGGACGCACAGCACGAATGGTACCTAATCCTACACGTGCAGTTAAAACACCGTTTGCCACACCTTGAGCACTATGCATAGAGAGTTTTGAAAGCATTGTTGAACCTACAATATCACTTGAGTGATGGGTTAAAAGTTCCGTAACACTTGCAAAAGCAAGATTGATGAAAACATTTCTAACCAACGCCATTTCACCTATAAAGTTTGGTTTATAGCCATACAACCTAGAAATCTCATTAATCATTGCATACGATCTACTGATAATCAAAATTGCATCAATCAGAGCAACAGGGCTAATAGCCGTTGAAACTGCTGTTTGTGTTGAGTAATTCACAATAATACTTTTTGCTTTTTTATCCAGTGGATTTAAAAGTAACTCATCAATACGTTCAATCACTTCAGAAGCCATTAGCGTTCCTAATTCACGCTCTAACTGTTCTATATTTTTACGTATAAGAGGGTCTTCATGCATTTTATACTGCTTAACAATCTTCAGCGCATAGACTTTTACCTCTGCCGTAGGGTGCTTGATAAATGTTACCCCCTCTTGTTGTAAAGCATCAATACGTTTCAGTTTAACATACCCTAAATATTGTTTAATCAAGGTATATCCTAAAATCCCAATAAATGCAAAAAGTAAAATCAAGTAAATAACACCTAAAAAAGGCATAGCTGTAAGCATAGATGAAGCTGTAAATGCTGCATCATAAATAGTACCAATCACAATTAAAGAAGCTAATAAGGAAGCTAAAATCAAACTCTTTTTAGCAAAACCACTTATGCCTTTAAGCTTTGTCAAGCGCTTTTGTTCCTCTTGCTCAACCTCCTTCAAAATTGCCTTTTCCTCTACACGCCCAGGTTTTATTTCATTCACACATGATCCTTTAAAACTGTATATATCAACCTATCCATACGGATATGCTCCACTGCATGGGTATCTCTTTGTGGAAAAGAGATCGGCTTAAAAGAGACAAAGTTAAAATTCCCCTCTCTCCAAAGTTGTTGATCAGTATACACTTTAGGCAGTTTTCCTGGATAATGTGTAGAAGGTTCATGTTCACCTAACACAATCCCTCTTACACAATCTAATTCCACACCATCAATCTCTGCTTTTACAAATTGTGTACTTTTAACAGCAGAAAAAATCGTCACATCTGTATCAATATGTTTAACATCGAGCTCTTGTTTCATACCCCAAATCATCTGTTCTAAAAGTTGTTTATAACTCTCATGTTGACTTGATGGAATATGATCAGCTTTTGTTGCTGCAAAAAGTACTTGATCAATTTTAAGATTGAAAAATTTTGAAAAAAGATTATTTGAACCATAGGTAAATGTTTTTAAAATATGTTTAAAAGCAAGATGCATATCATCAAACACCTCTTCCCCAAGATTTAAAGTTTTAACAAGATCAACTAAAATAATCTGCATATCAAATTGTTCAAAGTGCTCTAAATATAGACGTTTCACAACCTCTTGCACATAGCGATCATAACGCTTTTTAAAAAGATTATACAGGGCATCATCCTCACAGGATTGTACAGGTTTTGGTAAGGGACAAAATAGCAGCATAGGATCATCTTTCATATCCCCAGGCTCTATAAAACGCCCTGGCTGGGCAAAAGAAAACCCATGATAATAAAGATTTTTCAAATACTCACTGTAAAGATCAAAAAGTTGTTCTTCTTCATCTTCCCTTGCTGCTACACAAGAATTAATCTCTTTAACCTTACTCAACCACTCTTGCGCATAAGGTTTTCGTTGTGCCTCTTTGGAGAGTGTAATCATCTGCTGAGACCATGACTCATAACTTTCAGAGAGCATGGAAAGATCCATTAACCATTCACCTGGATAATCCAGCAGTTCTAAATTTAGCACCTGATTTTCTAAAAAGGCATACTCACTTTTAAACTCTAACTGCACAGTTGTTTTACTCACAGACTTTGTGGACTTAGGCCATTTAGGATCTTGACTACGTAAAGCTTTAAGTTTATTATAATAATCAAAACGAACATAGACACTGTCTGGAGGCAGTAGACGTGCAACAAAACTACGCCCTAACTTCTCATTAACATAGTTTATTTTATCATTCGCAATAAGTTGATTGATCAGTGATGTTAGAAAAACTGTCTTACCACTACGACTCAATCCTGTAATCGCAATTTTAATCGTTTTATCGGGGGTAGGAATTTTGAAAGGAAGCGCAATATTTTTGACAAAGTCTAACAACTACATACTCCTGTTTTTAGAAATTGTATCAAAAAATTGTGAAATAAATGATTTAGAGCTCGAAAATCTCGAGCTCTAAATATAATTATGCAGTTGCTAACATCGCCTCTTTAGCATACTTTTCACCAAGGTCAAAAGCTACTTTATTTGCTTCATGAACTTTTGGTGGTACCTTTGAAAGCATCGTATTAATCAAAGTATCTCTATCAATCGCGTCCATCATTGTATTTGCAATTGCCAGCGCAACAACAGATTGAGTAATCACATTACCCACTTCTTCTTTTGCAATTTGAATGATAGATATCTCATGAATTGTCCATTTTTTGCGATCTTCAGCTGTAGGTGTAATAAGATTTGGATCAATAACGATAATACCACCCTCTTGTACACCATCTTTAAAAAGGTCAAAACTTACTTGTGCCACTGAAAGCATAAAATTAATCTCACCATCATTGGCATATGGATAATAGATCTCATCATCATCTAAGGTGATATCAACAACTGTTGGACCACCACGTACTTGTGATGTGTATGTTGCTGTTTTGAGCCCATGCCCACCAAGTTTTATTTTTGCTGCAGCAAAGATTTCACCTGCAAGAAGAACACCCTGTCCACCGACACCTGTAAATCTCATTAATGTTCTAGCCATTATGTTCTCCTTATATTTTTTTCTCGAAATCGTCTTGTGTTATCTTTTTACGACTACCTTGATGTACATCTATAATATCCTGATACATATCACAATATTCTCGTGCTTCTTTATCTTCATGTAAGATACCAGTCGGGAAGATATTGAGTTGTTCTTCTGGCGTTAAAGCATCATACTTCTTTTTAGGCAATGTAATTTTATCAATCCAGTCTAAGTTCTCCATTGCACTTTGCATTTGGTTTTTACGACCAAGATTAATATGACAATTTGAAAGCACATCAAGATAAGAGAAACCTCTATGTTCAATCGCCTTAACAAATATCTTTTCAAGTTTCTTAGGATCTAACATACTTTCACGCGCAACAAATGTTGCACCTGCCGCAATACCCAATTCACAAGCATCAAACGTAGGATCAATATTACCCGCTTTTTGACTAACTGTCCACATACCTTGTGGTGTCGTTGGTGAAGTTTGAGAGTTTGTTAAACCATAAATAAAGTTATTAATAATAATTAATGTCATATCAATATTTCTTCTTGCTCCGTGAATTGTATGGTTACCACCAATAGCAAGAGCATCACCATCACCTGCCACACAAATAACATATTTATCAGGATTAGCAAGTTTGACACCTGTTGCAAAAGCAACTGTACGACCATGTGTTGTATGAATAGTATTAAAGTCCACATATGAAGAGAATCTTCCAGAACATCCAATTCCTGAAACGACACATACATCATCTTGACTGATGCCTAATTTGTCAATTGCACGCACAAAAGCTTTAAGGATAACACCATCACCACAGCCCCAACACCAGAGTGTTGGCATCTTTTCAAGTCTTAAATATTTATTATAATCAAATGCCATCTTAGAATACCTCTTTTACTTTATTAACAATTTCATATGGTGAAATAGCTCTACCATTTACCTTATAAAGCCCCTCAATATCAAGTCTACCAGAAACTCTCTCAACCTCTTCAGTATATTGTCTGATATTAAGCTCAACACAAAGTACATTTTTCACTTTGTCAGTATGTTTTTTGATACTTGCAGCAGGACTTGGCCAAATTGTAATTGGTCGAAATAACCCAGCTTTAATCCCCTCTGCTCTAAGATGTCTGATCGCCTCTTTTGCTGCCAATGAAACTGAACCATAAGCGATCAGTAAAACTTCACCCTCTTCACCAGTAAGATCATCACACATAAACTCTTCATTAGACTCTAATTCATCAGTATGCATCATCACTTTATCTTCAAGTCTTTGAATCAATTTTCTACACGTCTCAATCTCTTCTGTAGGAAAACCTTTTGCATCATGATGGAGTCCAGTAAAGTGGTATCTATACCCCTCAAACATAGGATTAAGGACAGCAGGTTGATCTGGTTCACACTCATACGGTCTATAATCTTCAGGTGCACCATCAAATCTTTTTCTTGGAACAATACCCGCTTTAACTTCTTCTTGTGTTGGAAGCATTGCTTTACCATGCATATGACCAATAGTCTCATCAAGTAGTACAATCACAGGCTGCATAAATCTATCTGCTAAGTTAAATGCTCTCACCGTCTCGGTATAACATTCTGCTAAATTACCAGCACAAAGCGTAATCGACCTATAATCACCATGAGATGGGTTTCTTGATTGTCTAATATCTCCTTGAGATACACGTGTTGGAAGACCAGTGGAAGGACCACCTCTCATAACATTGACAAGTACTAAAGGTACTTCTGCCATTTGCGTTAGACCAAGGTTTTCAGCTTTAAGTGATACCCCTGGACCTGATGTTGCAGTCATAGTTCTAACTCCGGCCATCCCTGCCCCTGCAGCAGCTGCAATACCTGCAATCTCATCTTCCATCTGAATACAAGTACCGCCTACAGCTGGTAAAAGATCTGAAATTGTATGCATTACTTCACTTGAAGGCGTAATTGGATATCCACCAAAAAATGTACATCCTGCATCGACTGCTGCCATTGCGGCTAGATCATTTCCGGTTGAAATTACTTCTCTTGTTCCCATCATTACGCTCCTTGACTTACTGACATGTAGTTATTTGCGACAATTGCCGCTTGTCTCTCTTTTGCATCATCTGTTAATTTTGCAAAACTTTTTCCCACAGCTTTTAAATCTGCTTTCTCAGCAACAAAAATAGCGAAATCAGGACAATTTAACTCACAATCATTACAACCAATACAAGCTTCAGGGTGATCCACAGAAATCATTGCCCCTAACGTTGATGACTCTTCATATACCATACTTAAAACACCTGCTGGACATACTGATACACAGATATCACAGGCTTTACAATTGGCAGTATTGACCCAAACGGGGTCATTATTGACATTCTCTACAACAAAAGTTGACATTCGCTCTCCTTTTTAATGACAAAAATTTATTACTCTTCACACATCATATAATTATAGCTAAAAGTTAATTATTTAGCCAGAACCTCTGCTACCGCTTTACCAATCTCAGCAGGGCTCACAACGACTTTTACACCAGCCGCCTCTAGTGCATCCATCTTCTCTTTTGCAGTACCAGCACTTCCAGAGATAATTGCGCCAGCATGTCCCATTCTTTTACCAGCAGGTGCAGTTTGACCAGCAATAAAAGCAACCACAGGTTTAGTAATATTCTCCTTAATATAAGCAGCAGCCTGAATCTCGAGATCACCACCAATCTCACCAATCATCACAATGGCTTCAGTTTCAGGGTCTGCTTCAAAAAGCGGTAAAAGCTGTTTATAGCTAAGGCCAATAATAGGGTCACCACCGATACCAACTGCCGTTGTAATACCATACCCTTCATTACATACTTGATTTGCACCTTCATAGGTAAGTGTACCTGACTTAGAGATGAGTCCAACATTCCCTTTTTTAAAGATCATACCAGGCATAATCCCGATCTTACATTCTTCAGCAGTGATGATCCCTGGACAGTTTGGCCCAATGGTTTTCATATCATGTTTTACTGCATAAGCTTTAGCTGCTTGCATATCACGCACAGGTGCACCTTCCGTAATAATAACACCTAACTCAATTCCAGCATCAGCTGCTTCCATGACAGCATCCGCAACAAATGCAGGTGGTACAAAAATCATACTTACCGTTGCACCAGTAGCTTCTACTGCTTCTTTTACCGTATCAAATACAGGTTTACCTAAGTGCTCTTGCCCTCCTTTATTAGGTGTAACACCACCAACAATATTAGTTCCATATGCAATACATTGTTCAGCATGAAAAGAGCCCTCTTTCCCCGTAAAACCTTGAACAATGACCTTCGTATCTTTATTCACTAAAATACTCATTATTTTGCTCCTTTTGCAGCTTCAACCGCTTTTTTTGCACCATCACCTAAATCAGTCGCAGCAATAACATTTGCAATATTTGCATTATTTAAAATCTCTGCTGCTTCAGGTGCATTTGTACCATCAAGACGTACAACAACAGGAACGTTAACATCAACCATCTTCGTTGCTTCTAAA
The DNA here is from genome assembly GCA_022600175.1 of Campylobacterota bacterium. GTDB lineage: Bacteria > Campylobacterota > Campylobacteria > Campylobacterales > QNZT01 > SZUA-1433. Next base: position 987 of record JAHZKW010000071.1, on the reverse strand, counting down.
ATACCATTAGCAATACGATCACAACGTACAATTCCTCCAAAGATATTGACGAAAATTGCTTTTACATTTGGGTTTTTCAAAATAATCTCAAACCCTTTTGCAACCGTTTCCGCGTTTGCACTTCCACCAACATCAAGAAAGTTTGCAGGTGTGCCACCCATATAATTGATTGTATCCATCGTACCCATCGCGAGACCAGCACCATTTACCATACAACCTATCTCTCCATCTAAAGAGATATATGAAAGTCCATATTGACTTGCTTCTCTCTCATCTGGATCTTCTTCTGAGATATCACGCATATCTTCAATATCAGGGTGACGTCCAAGTGCAGAATCATCAAACCCCATTTTACCATCAAGTGCTAAGAAGTCTCCGCTACCAGTTTTAATAAGCGGATTGATCTCTATCATCTCAGCATCATTTTCCATATACACAGTATAGAGTGCTTGTGCGAACTTGATAAATTTACCTTGTTCCTCTTTAGCAAGCCCTAATCCAAAAGCAAGTTCACGACCGTGAAAACCTTGAAAACCAATGGCAGGATCAACGGCAACTTTCACAATTTTTTCAGGTGTATTTTCCGCAACCGTCTCAATATCCATACCACCTTCTGTTGATGCCATAATCACAGGCATCTCTTTCGCACGATCAAGTACAACCCCAAGATAGAGTTCATCTTTGATATCTGCGCCCTCTTCGATGTAGACTTTTTGTACAAGTTTACCTTCTGGACCAGTTTGGTGTGTTACCAATGTCATACCAAGAATTTCGCCAGCTAGCTCTCTTACCTCTTCAATTGACTTTGCAAGTTTAACACCACCACCTAATCCGCGTCCACCAGCGTGAATTTGTGCTTTAACCACCCAAATATTTCCACCAAGCTCTTGCGCATTAGTTACAGCTTGTAATGGGGTATTAGCAATAATCCCTCTAGGTGTTGGCACACCGTACTTAGCAAAAATCTGTTTTGCTTGATACTCATGT